>NZ_JBFBBD010000018.1:0-107085 GCF_040689515.1 Streptomyces sp. NPDC051173 | reverse complement strand
GGTCTCCTACCACCCCTTCACCCGCCCACTCGACCTCATCGGCCTGCCCTGACCTGCACCACCACATGATCACCAGGACTTTGAATCAGCCCTGGGTGTGAGGAGCACCCGCCCCGTGCTGGAGGAAAACAGCTGCCTCTACAGGGACTTGGGAACCCTCCACGCCGACGTGATTCCCGGCTTCACCGGCACGGGCCTGACCGCTGGGGGTGCGGCATGATCACCGTGGCCGCTCCCTGCCCTGATCGCGTCACCCGCGTCCCGGTGACGGCGCCCGCGCTGCGCAAGCGCCCCCGCCTGCGTGCGCAGCGCCTTCAGACGATGGGTGTGGTGCCGCGAGCGAGTGCGGTCAGCGATGCCCGCCGTGCGGTGAAACAGATCCTCGCCCGTTGGGGCGTTGCCGGGGAACCGCTGTGCCGTGCGGAGCTGTTCGCCGGGGAGTTGCTGGCCAACGCGCTTCACCATGCCGCTCCCGCTGATGGGGAGGAGATCGGCCTGCTTCTCGCCGAGGGTGGTGGTGCGGTGCTGATCGAGGTGGAGGACGGCGGGGGTGCGGACACTCCGGCGGCGCGTGGTCGTGGCGGTGAGGACGGGTCGTGCGAGCGGGGCCGCGGGCTGGCCCTGGTGGAGGAGCTGGGCTGGTGGGGCTGGCGTACGTGGCCCGACGGCCACCGGACCACCTGGGCCTACCTGCCCGCACGCGGGGAGGGCTGGTGGCGTTCTCCCCTCCGCCCCAAGGCCACCCCATCTTGAAGGAAGCCTCGGCGTGACGATCGAGAACCCGGCCACCTCTGGGGACAGCTGTGATCTCCAGGCCGCCGTCGTAGACGCAGCCCGGCGACAACAGGTACGGCCGGCCCGATGGGTGACGCGCCCCAGCGCGAGCGCTTCGCCCCGATGCGGGCAACAATCCCTTTATGTCACTAAATGCACTCGTTCGGGTTCTGTCCGTGACAGCGGCCCTTGTCGTCGGTACGCCGTCCGCCGCGTTCGGCGCCGAACCCCCGCCGGGCACCGATCCCTGCCAAGGGCTTTCCACCCCCTGCTACACACCACAGCAGATCCAGGCCGCCTACGGAGCCGACACGCTGCAGGCGCAGGGGCTGACCGGCCAGGGCATGACCATCGTGACCGGTTACGGCCAGGGCTCCACGACGATCCAGCAGGATCTGGACACCTACTCGGCTGCCACCGGGCTTCCGCCCACCACCCTGCAGTTCGTCCAGTCCGGTTCCCCGACGCCCAGTCCTGTCCCGTCGGGGGAGCTCGACGAGACGACCACCGACGTCCAGGCGATCCACACGATGGCTCCGGGCGCCCAGATCGTCGTGGTGCAGTCGGACACGATCCAGAACAGGTTCCAGGGCTACCTTCAGGCTGTGCAGCAGTACGGCGCCGATGTGGTGTCGATGAGCTTCGACTACGGGGAGGCGACGGAGCAGCAGAACGGCACGATCGCGGCGCTCGACCCGGTGATCTCTCAGATCATCGCCGCGGGTGCCACGATGGTGGCCTCCTCCGGCGACTACGGTGGCTTGTCCTCGGGCAGGCTGGGCACGCTGTGGCCGACGTCCAACCCAGCCGTGGTGTCGGTGGGGGGAACCGTCCTCGACCTGGATGCCTCGGGCCAGCGCCAGAGCCCGGACGTGGGATGGCATTCCAGCAGCGGAGGCATCTCGGCTGTGTACCCACGCCCGTCGTACCAGAACGGCGTGCAGTCCGTGGTGGGCAGCGGACGCGGAACCCCGGACGTCGCGATGATGGCGACCGGCTTCCTGTCCTACCAGCCGGGGCGCGGGAAGTTCGTGACGATCGACGGCACGAGTGTGTCGGCCCCGCTGTTCGCCGGTGTCGTCGCGATGGCCGCGCAGCAGGCCGGGCAGGGCCTGGGCGACGTCCACCAGACCCTCTACGGGATCCCGTTCCCGTACAGCAGCGGTTCGGGCCTCGTCGACGTGACCTCAGGAACCAGCGACGTCAACGGCCAGCACGGGAGCACCGTGCCGCCGCCGAACGTCCCCGGCTTCACCGGGTGGACCGCGGGAGTGGGCTACGACCTGGTCACCGGTCTGGGCACCGTACAGGCCGACGCGCTCGTACCGGTCCTGGCCGGTGCACAGCCCGACCCGCCCCCGCAGCAGTGAGCACGCCGGGGAGCCTCCCTCCCCGGCCCCCGCACCGGATCGCACCCTCGGGCCACCCGGCCGCTGCTCCGCACGCCGGGTACTGGTATCACCTGGCGGGCGACCCGCAGTTCGAGGTTCTCGATCTGCAGCGAACGACCCCCTCCAGGACCGAGAGTCGGATGAAGCCGTCGAGTCGGTCACTCGGCTGCTGGACGCTGCGGGGGCGTGACAGGAGGTGTGCGGGGTGGGGTACGCGGCCGGCGCCACACGGCACCGGCCGGGTACGCGGTGCTACTTGACGCCGACGACGAGGTACTCCGGGCCGTCCAGGTGGCTCACGGCGATGTCCCGGAAGCCCGCCGCGCGCATCCAGTCGCCGCACTCGGCACCGGTGTAGCCCAGCCCGCCGGCCGAGACCGTGGAGACGTTGAGGCTGATCAGCAGGCCCGTGGTGCGTTCGCGGCGGTCGTCGTCGATCAGCGACTCGTAGATCAGCAGCCGGCCGTCCTCCGGCAGTGCCTCGTGCGCCTTGGCGATGAGGGTCTTCTTGGTGTCCAGATCCCAGTCGTGCAGGACGTGTCCCATCACGATCGCGTCGGCGGTCGGCAGCGGGTCGGTGAAGAAGTCGCCGCCGGCGAAGCGCGCCCGGTCGGTGAGGCCGACCCGTTCGAGGTGGGCGTCGAAGCCGGGGCCGACCACGGGCAGGTCGAAGCCGATGCCCTGGAGGTGTGGGTTCTGGGACAGCACCTGGGCCAGCAGCGAGCCCTCGGCGCAGCCCACATCGGCGACCGTCCGCGACCGCGACCAGTCGTACCGCTCCGCGATGGCCTGGTTGGCGCCCATGCTGTAGCCGGTCATCGCCCGCAGGAATCCGGTCACCTGGTCCGGGGCGGCGTACGCCTCGCCGAAGGTGTCGTCCTCGGCGTCGGCGCCCACCAGTTTCGGGTCGCCGGCCCCGCCCTGGTCCGCGGACTGCGAGGCGGCCAGCGCCGCGGAGAAGTCCAGTCGGCCGCCGCTGCGCAGCGCGTCGGTCAGCCCCGTCCAGCAGCCGAAGCCCGCGTTGAGGAAGGCGAGGTAGCCGGAGATGTCGGTGGCGGGCTTGCGGGGGTCCAGATAGCGGTCGGCGACCGGGGAGTTGCGGTAGATGCCGCCGTCGCGCTCCAGCAGTCCCAGGGACACCAGGGCGTCGAGGAAGTCGGCGGCGCCGCGGCCGGCGATCCCCAGCTTTCCGGTGAGTTCGGCGCGGGTGGCGGGGCGTACGGCGAGCTCTTCGAACACGCCCAGTTCGACCGCGCTCAGCAGCGCCTTGGACTTCCAGAAGGCGACCGCGATGTCGATGATGGTGTGCGGTGAGTCGGCCGGGAGGGCGGCCTCAGGCTGCGGGGTGGTCATGTTCGGCTCTCCGTTCCTGCGGTGCGGGTGTGTGCGGGCGCTTCGAGGGGCCCGGGCATCAGGTCAGCCGGAGGTCCTGGTAGACGGCGTCACCGATGGTGATCATTCGTTCCTGGTGCTCTTCCTGCCAGGTCTTGCCGTTGAGGTGCAGTGCGACCACCAGGCCGGCGTCCGGGTCGGCGAGGGCCGCCGAGGTCCACAGCCCGTAGTGGCCGAAGGTGCGCGGTGAGGCGTGGCGGCTGAAGGCCGTGCACTCGTCGCCGAGGTGGCGGGACTCGACGCGGAAGCCCAGCCCCCAGTCGGCGTTGCCGAACGGGTCCACCAGGCCGACCCGGTGGTGCGCGGTGAGTGCCATGACGGTCTGCGGCAGCAGGATGCGCCCGTGGCGTCCTCGGCCGCCGTCCGCCAGCGCGGTGAAGAACAGCGCCAGGTCGGACATCGGCCCGCGGATGTTCAGGCCGGGGATGGGCCGGGTGCAGGAGGCCTCGGTGGCGTACCAGTGGGTGGGCTGGGCCGGGAGGCCGCCGCCGGTGATGTGGATGAGTGGCAGCCGGTCCGCCTCGGCGCGGTACTCCTGCGGGGTGAGCACCACGCGGGTGTCGGTCATCCCGCAGGGTGCCAGGATCTCCTCGGCGAGATAGCGCTCGTAGTCGCGTCCGTCCACGGCGCGGACGACCTCGGCGATCAGGAACCACGCCCACCACGGCCCGTAGTTGATCCGCGCGCCGGGGGGCGTCCCCGCCGGGATCGTCATGTTCCGCAGCTGTTCGCGGCGGAGTGCGACCGGGGCGGCCATGGCCCCGTGCAGCGGGTCCAGGCCCATGGGGACGGCCGTGGTGTGGGTGAGCAGCTGGTAGAGGGTGACCCGTTCGCGGCCGTCGCCGTCGTACCAGGGGAGGTAGTGGGCGACCGGCGCCGACGGGTCCAGCAGGCCCCGCTCCCACAGCTGGCCGATCGCCACCGCGCCCAGTGTCTTGGAGCAGCAGTACCAGATGGGCAGGGAGGCCCGGGTGAAGGGCACTCCGGGGCGGCAGCTGCCCAGGGCGGCGGAGACGGTGGTGCCGCTCGGGGCGTGGCTGACGTGGAGCTGGGCGCCGGGGGTGGTGCGGCCGAGTTCGGCGCGCAGGGCGGCCATCGTACGGGGCAGCGCCTCGGTGGCGGCGCGGACCGCGTCGGTCTCGGCGTCCGGCGCGGTGACCGGCGCGGCGGCGCCCGGCCACGGGTCCGCCGTCCGCGGTGCGTCGGCGGTGAACCTCCGCAGCCGGGCCAGTGCCCCGGACGGGTCCTGTTGCAGCAGCCGGTCCAGGAAGAAGATGAAGAGGAACACCCCTTCCAGGACCAGCCGTCCGTGCTCGAAGAGCCGCACCCGCCGCTCGGCGTCCCCGAACAGCAGGACGGCGGCCTCGTCGTGCCGGAGGGTCAGGACGAGGGTGGGGCGTTCGTCCCACTCGCCGGCGCGGAACCACAGGGCGCCGGTGGCCAGGTCGGTCAGGACGAGGATCTGCCCGGCCACCCCGTCAGGCGGATCGGTCAGGCGCAGGCCGAGCCGGAGGGCCGCGCCTTCCTCAGGTCGCCGTCCGGCGGTGGCCTCGGCGTGCCGCAGCCACTCCCGGGAGAACAGGGAGAACAGCGGGTGGGCGGCGGGTGCTTCCGTACGGGACCGGTGCGGCGCTGTGCCGGCGTCGCTCACCGGGCGACCTCGGCGACGGTGAAGCGGACGATGTTCCGGCTGGTCAGGCTCCCGTCGGGGGCGCGCAGTGCGGCCAGCTCGGCCTCGACCGCCTCGACCGCGTCGGCCATGGCATCCTCGGGCACGCTCTCCCAGAACTGCCGGCCGGCGGTGGACCACACCCACTGCCACCACTGGTGGGGGCCGCGGAAGCGGGTGACGCAGGTCCGCTCCACGGTGTCGACGGAGCTGAAGCCCTCCTCGGTCAGCATGGTGTGCAGGTCCTCGACGGAGCGGAACGGGCTGTCCGGCGGGAGCCGGTGGGAGGAGGTGCCGCCGTAGGGGGCGCTGGCGGCGAAGACCGGGTTCCAGCGCTCGTCCGGGCGGCCCCACCAGGAGATGGCGAACCGGCCGCCGTCGGCGAGGAGTTGGCGGTAGCGGGCGGCCGCGTCCCTGGGGTGGGGGAAGAAGAACATCGAGATTCCGGCGAGTACCGCGTCGAAGGTGCCGTCGACGGGTGGTCCGGGCTGCCAGTGGGCAGTCTCGGCGTCGGCGACGAGGGCGCGGGCGTTGCCCAGCCCTTCCTCCGCGATGGCCGCGCGGGACCGCTCCACCATGCCCGCGGACAGGTCGATGCCGGTCACCGAGCCGCGCGGGCCGACGGCCCGCGCCGCGGGAACGAGCACGGCGCCGGTGCCGCACCCCACGTCCAGGACCCGCTCGCCCTCCCGGACGCGGGCCTCCTCCACCAACTGGCGGCCGAGGGCGTCGAAGTGCGAGACGCCGACCTTTTCGTACGTCGGGGCGCTGCGGTCGAAGAGCCGGGCCAGCGCCTCCTTGTGCTCGTCCGGCGCCGGGTGCCGAAGGGTCCCGCTCATGGGGTCCTCCCCTTGTCCTGTGTGAGGTTGCCGCTCTCGTCGAGCCGTACGGTGCGCCCGGTGCGGGCGGAGGTGTACACGGCGTGCACCGCCGCCACCGCCCGCCGTCCCGCGGCGCCGTCGACCAGGGGCGGGCGGCCGGTGCGGACCGCGTCGCAGAAGTCGACGAGCTGGTCGCGGTGGGGCTGGTGGAGCAGGCCGATGCGGTCGCGCAGCGGGGGTTCCCCCGGCGGCGGACACCGGTCGGCGGCCTGGTTGCCGTCGCCGTACGCGCCGTAGGCGGTGGGCTGCTCGCCCTCGCGGGCGGTGTGGAAGTAGGCCAGCTCGTCGTTGTCGATGACGACCGATCCGCGCTCGCCGTTGACCGCGACCCGGGTGGTGCGCCCCGGGTAGGCGGCGGTGGTGGCCAGCAGCGCGCCGAGCGCGCCGTCGGCGAACTTCAGGCTGGCGGTGGCCACGTCCTCGACCTCGATGCCGTCGTGGGCGAGCAGGCCGGTGTGCGCGGCGGCCTCCACCACGGGGCCGGCCAGCCACTGGGCGAGGTCGACGGCGTGCACGGCCTGGTTCATCAGGGCGCCGCCGCCGTCCAGGGCACGGGTGCCGCGCCACTGCCCCGACGCGTAGTAGGACCGCGCCCGCCACAGGGGGACCTCGATGAGGACCGAGGTGATCCGGCCCAGGGTGCCGTCCTCGATGGCGGCCCTGGCCACTTCGGCGGCGGGGTCGAAGCGGTGCTGGGAGATGACGCCGAGGGTGCGGCCGGTGTGCCGGGCCGCGGCGATCAGCCGGTCGGCGGCCTCCGGGGTGACGTCGACGGGCTTTTCGACCAGGACGTGCTTGCCCGCGCGCAGGGCTGCGGTGCCCAGTTCGGCGTGGGTGCCGGACGGGGTGCACACGACGACGGCGTCGATGTCCGTGCGGGCCAGCAGGTCGGGGACGGCGAGTGCCTCGCAGCCCAGTTCGGCGGCGAGCCGGTGCGCCCGTACCGGGTCCCGTCCGGCGACCGCCACCAGACAGGCCCGCTCACGCAGCGGGCCGTCGGGCCGGGCCAGCAAGCGGCCGAGGAAGCCGGCGATCGAGCCGCAGCCGAGGATGCCGAAGCGCAGCACGGCCGCCTCCTCAGCCCGCCACCGGGGCAATGGCGTTGCCCAGGTAGTTGGGGAGTTCGGTGAGCCGCCGCTGCTGGTGGTCCAGGTCGGTGGGGTAGGCGGCGCGGTAGCGGCGGGTGACCTCCTGGACCTCGTGCCAGGTGGCGGGCAGCACCCCGCCGTTGTACTGGGGGGCGAGCTGGTTGTAGAGGGTGGTGCCGGGCCGCAGGTAGAGCTGGTTGATGCCGAACCAGGCGGGCAGCTTCGCGGCCCAGTCGACCAGGCGGCCGGAGGCGCAGGCCTCGTCCTGCGGCAGCCCCAGCAGGACGAAGGCGAAGGGAGTGATGCCGGCGTCCCGCAGCTTGAGGACGGCCTCCTCGATCTGTGCCTCGCTGACCCGCTTGTGGACGCCGGTGTCGGCGATGGCGGGCGATTCGGCGCCCAGCCACATGCCCTGGCAGCCGGCCCGCGCCCAGGCGCTGACGTCGTTCTTCAGGACGACCTCGGCGCGGGTCTGGCCGACCCAGCCCACCCCGCGGCCCTCCAGCCGGGCGCACAGCTCGCCGTAGAAGGCGCGGTTGATGCCGAAGACGTAGTCGAGGAAGAACACGAACTCCAGGCCCGCGGCCTGCTGGGCCTCGATCTCGCGCACCACCCGGTCCAGCGGCTGGTTGCGCATCTTGGTGCCGAACGGCAGGTGGCAGAAGGTACAGCCGTAGGTGCAGCCGCGGGCGGCGAGCACCATGCCGCAGGGGCCGGGCAGCGGCAGCCCGCCGGAGATGACCTCGGCCGTGTAGTCGGCGGTGGGCACCAGGTCGTAGGCGGGGAAGGCGAGTTCCTCCAGGGGGAGGTTGGGGAAAGGCCGGGGGCGGGGTTCGGGTGAATCCAGCAGGTTGTGCGGGGTGGCGGCACCCGGGAGCACGGGTGCGTCGACGCCGGCCAGCAGGGCGCGGACGGCGCCGACGGTGGCCGAGTCGGTCTCGCCGCAGGCGATGTGGTCCACGCCCAGCTCGGCGCGGGTGGAGGCGGGCAGGTGGGTGCCGTGCGGGCCGACCGCGACGGTGCGGGCCGTGGGGAAGCGGGACGCGGCGCGCTCGACGGCGGCCCGTACGGAGTCCAGCTCCAGCGGGTAGCACTGGGCGCGGTCGGCGATCGCGGAGAAGACGACCAGCAGGTCGAACCCCTCGCCGTCGGGCGCCTCCTGGAGCCGCTGGTCCCACACGGTGACGGTGTGGCCCTCCGCCCGCAGCTGGCCGGCGGCGGTGACGGCGTCCAGGGGGAGCTGGATGAAGTACTGGTCGAACTTGTTGCTGGGGATGACGAGGCAGATCCGGCTCATGGGCGGTTCACTCTCACAGTCGGGTCGGCAGGGCAGCGGGGGTCGGGGGGCCGGAGGGCGTGGGGCGTTCGGTGCGGGCCAGTTCGGCCAGTCGGCCGATGCGGTCGAGGGGCCGCAGGTCCAGCGCGGGGCGCGGGCCGGGCCCGAGCAGGGCCGCGATGCCGTGCCGCAGCGCGTTGTCCATCGGGGAGTCGGGGATCAGCCACTCGCGGTGGCCGTGCGGCCCGTCCATGGTCAGTCGGTGGGTGTTGCGGGGCAGCCGGGTGCCGCCCGGCAGGAAGACCGGGTCGAGTTCCAGGGTGAGGAGGACCGGTCCGGCCTCGATCCGGGCCAGCCGCAGCCGGCTGTCGGCGGCGGGTGCGGTGCGCCGGGCCCAGGGGGGCGCGGGGGCCGCGTGCGGGGCGTCGGGGCCGACGATGGTGGAGTACAGCTCGATCTCGACCTCGCCCGCGAAGCCGGCGCCCACGCTCAGTGTCGTGGTGTCGTGAGCCGCGGTGCTGACCAGGTGGGGGTCGTGGGCGATCCGTACGGCCTGTGGCTCGGGCCCGGCCAGCAGATAGCGGTGGAAGGCCGGGGCGGGCAGGAAGCCGCCGAGGACGGCGAGCATGTGCAGCCACTCGTAGCCGAAGACGCCGTAGTCGAGGTCGACGAAGCGGCCGGCCGCGATGTCCTCGCGGCGGTCCTTGCAGAAGGCGACGCGGATGGCCGACACCGGGTGCCGGGGGGCGAACTCGGCGCGTACGGCCTCGAGTATGGCGGGGGCCTTGGCGTGCGCGTACTGGTTCATCACCACCAGCCGGGCCCGGTCGTACGCGCCGAGCAGCGCGGTGAGTTCGGGGCCCTCCCAGGACCGGCAGGCCGGCTTCTCCAGCAGGATGCGGGCCTCGGGGTCGCGGTCGAGGACGGCGGCCACGGCCTGTACGTGGCCGGCGGTCGGGGTGCAGACCGACCAGACGTCCACCGGCCGGTCCGTGGACAGTTCCCCTACGGTGGCTGCGGTGGGGAAGGGGGTGCCGCGGCCGGGGGCGGTGGGGTCGACGACGGACACGGACACGCCCATGCCGTCGAGCAGTTGGTGGTGCAGCCGGCCGGCCACGCCGTGGCCGACGACGCACACATGCGGCCTACCGGGCATGGGCGTCCCCACCGGGGGTCTCGGCGGTGCCGGAGAACGCTCCGGTGCCCAGCGGGGCGGACCGCGCGCACAGGTACTGGGTGTAGTACGCGTCGAACAGCCCGGCGTCGTCGATGATCCGGTCCACCGGCTCCAGGTGGAGGCCGGGCGGGAACCGCTCCGGATCGCGGCAGAGGGCGAGCGCGGCGAGCAGGGTGCCGGCGCGGTAGGCGTCGTAGCCGCGGTTGGCGATGCCCTCGTACTCGAAGAGGTTCAGCGAGCGGCCGTCGCCCAGCACGGTGACGGTGGTGGCGTGCGGCAGGTCGTAGCGCACGCCGACGTGCGGGATGCGCTGCGCGGTGGCGCCGGGGTAGCCGTCGGTCAGCACGCTGAAGTCCTTGGTGGCGAAGCCGGCCAGCAGCACGCCGTCGGGCAGCAGCGGCACGTCCTCGGCGGTGACGGCGGTGCCGCCGCTGCTGCCGAGGATGAGGAACGGCCGTTGCCGGCCGAGGGCCTCGGCGATGGTGCGGTGGGTCTCGAAGCCGTCCTCGGCGGCGGTGATCAGCGCCAGGATGTCGGTGTCCACCACGGCGACCCGGCAGCCCAGCGCCCGCAGCGAGCGGGCCGCCCGTGCGCCCAGGGTGCCGTAGCCCAGCAGCAGGACGTGCCGGCCGATGAATTTCTGGCCGGGCACGATCGCCCGCAGCCGGCGCACGCAGGAGTCGGCGATCTCGTTGTAGCCCAGCCGTGACTTCAGCTGGGATCGGGCCATGTTCAGTACGGGGATGGCCAGTTCGCCGGGGGCGGCCGTGATGCGCTTGAGCCCGCTGACCGTCAGCTCGACGGCGGCGTCCACCCGCGGTCCCGGCCCGTCGGCGCCGTAGCCCTGGGCGAGCAGGCCGCCGTCGTCGATGACCAGGACCTTGCGGCCGGCGATGTGCGCCCGGCGGACGAAGTCGGCCACCTGGGCGTCCACCGCCCGGGCGCGGGCCGCTTCCGCCGCTCCGGCCGTGCCGTTGATGACGGAGTTGTCCAGGGTGTCGCTGGCGTAGCCGCGGTGCAGGAACCAGGAGTGCACCCGCTCGCGGTGCTGCGTCCGGTCGCCCTTGGACAGCGCGAAGATCCACTCGGGGTCGAGTCCGGCGCGCTCCATGGCCAGCAGGAAGCCGACGCTGTTCTCCACATAGTGGTCCCGGAAGATCAGCGCCCATCCGGCGAGCGCCGGTTCGGGCCGGGCGTAACGGTCCGTCAGCGGCATGCCGGCCGCGATGGCGGCGGCCTCGGCCTCGGTGTAGCACCGGGCCCGCCGGCCGATCGCCCCGGTCAGCGCGGTGAACAGGTCACGGGCCTGCTCCGAGGGGGCGCCGGAGGCGGTGAGCACGATCCGGCGGGCCCCCGGCCCGTCGAGGACGGGGTCCAGGGTGCCGGGCGGCTGGTCGGGCAGCGGCCGGCTGCGGATGTCCAGCCGGGCGGCGCCCACCCGCACCGTGTACTGGCCGGGCCCGTGCACGGTCAGCTCCGGTCGCGCCGGCGCCCCGCCGTGGCCGTCGAGGACCGCGCGCACGGCGGCCAGCAGGTCACCGGTGCCGAGCGGCCCCTCCAACACTTCGCACGGGCCCGGCGGATGAGGATCCCCCACTCCCCCGCCAGGGACGGTGCGATGCGAAGTAACATCAGATACCGACATATATCCACCCACGCCAGGCGTGCATTCCTCGTGAGAACGGACTTGTTGCGGCCGGGCCGGAATCCGGAGGCTCCTGGTCCGGCTGGTGTTCTCAGGTCAGCCTGCCGTGCGGGGGATCTTGACGGCCATCGTGGAGATCCACGATCCCGGTGGTCACCCGGTGCGGGCGGCGGCCCTGGTCAGCCGGGTGTGGTGAGGCTCCGCGCGCCGACGGAGGCCGCCGTGCCCGTCCCGGTCAGCCGGGAGGCGAGCTGGGTGCGGCGGGTCACACCGAGTTTGCGGTAGGCGTGGGTGAGGTGGGTCTCCACGGTGCGGCGGGCCAGGTGGAGCACCTCGCAGATCTGAGCGTTCGTCCGGCCCTGGACCGCCAGCTCGACGATGCGCCGCTCCGCCCGGGTGAGTGCGGCGCTGCCCGTCGTGTCCCGGCGGGTCCTGCGGGCGCCGCTGGCCCGCAGGGCGTCACCGGTGGCGCGGAGCAGGCGTCCGGTGGCGGGCGCCTCCGGGGCGTCCGGGTGTCCGGTGGGATCGGGGGCCAGCAGCCGCAGTGCCAGGGCGTGGGCCTCGTGCAGGTCCTCACGGCCCTTGCGGCTGTTCCCGGCGTCGAGCCGTGCGCGACCCAGGTCGAGGAGGGTCTCGACGAGTTCGACGGGGGCCGGTGCGGTCCTCAGCACGGCCGCGGCCTCGCTCAGCGACTCGAGCCCCCGGCGGCCGCCCACGGCCGCGGCGTGGGCCCGCAGGGCCCGGCCGACCGTGCGGGGTGTCCCCCAGGTCCGCGCGTGGCACAGTTCCTCCTCGGCGAGGTCCAGGGCTCTCGTCGGCTCTCCGAGTCCGACCAGGGCGAGGGCGGCGCCGGAGCGCCAAGGGGTGGCCACAGGGCTGACGAAGTCGCGGGCGCTCTGACCGCGGCCGCAGGACAGGTAATCGTCGAGAGCGGCCTGCCCGTTGCCCTCGGCCATGTGCAGAAAGGCTCTGGCGTAGTGCAGTTCGTTCCACTCCCAGGAGCTGTCGGCGCTCTCCTCGTCGAGGCCGGCCAGCAGCCGCCGGGCATGGGCACGGTGGCCGAGTTCGCAGTGGGCGAGTGCCACCATGGACGCCAGGTGGGGCATGCGGATCCCCTGCCCGGCGCACGCGTCGAGGAGCGGCGCGTTCTCGGCGGTCACGCGCCGGAAGTCACCGGCCCACAGGGCCGCTTCGGCCCGTACGCTGATCAGGCACTGTCTGCCGATGTCCGTCAGGTCCGGGAGCGCGGGCGGCGCGGGGAGGGCCTCTTCGGCGAGGGCGCGCGCCTCGTCCAGCCGGTCGGCCCACTGGAGCAAGGTGGCCGCGGTTCCCAGCCAGCCGTCGCGGAGCCGGGGGTCCACCGGTGCGGCCAGCCGCGGCAGCACACGGCCGAGGGCCTCGGCCGCCGACAGCCGGCCGGTCCCGACCTCGTACTCGGTGACCAGGCCGCAGGCGAGCGGCTCGACGGCGGCGGGGGCCGTCGCCGCCAGCTCCCGCATGCGGGCGACGGCGTCGCGCCACGCGACCGCGTCGTGGGAGGCCATGACGGCGGCGGTGGTCTGCAGCACACGGCCGAGCTCGCCGTCGTCCACGGCGCTGCCCACTTGGCTCATGACGCGCATGGCGGTGTCCATGCGGCCCCGGGCGACGAGCGCCGCGCCGAGGGCGGGTGCGACAGCGGCGCGTTCATGATGGTCGGCGTGCAGCTCCAGCGCCGCGCGCAGCCTGCGGATGCCGGCATCCGCGCTGTGGGGCAGCTCCAGGGCGCCGAGGCGCAGGGTGAGCCCGGCGCGGCGGCCGGGGGCGAGCGGAGCGGTGAGGGCGTGGCGGAGGAAGGCGGTGGCCTCGTCGACCCGGCCGCCGCGCACGGCGTCCTCGGCCGCGTCCTCCAGGGACTGCGTCATCCACTCCTCGTCGGGCCGGTCGAGGTGGAGCAGCTGGGCGGCGACGTCCGCCGCGGGCGCACCGCGCTCGTCGAGCAGGCGGGCGATACGGCCGCGCAGCGCGCCGAGTTCGTCCGGGTCGGCCGCCGCGAGGGCGGCTTCGCGTGCCAGCGGGTGGGAGAAGAGGCGGCGGAGGGCGGACGCGCCCGCGGACGCGGCGCGGTGCTCCGGGCAGAGGCCGGCGGCCTCCTGGAGCAGGGCCCCGTCGAGCAGCGCGGCGCTGTCCCCCGCCACGGCGAGTGCCAGGGAGAAGCGGCGCGACCACGGGGTCCCCCGGGCCCGTATCCAATGGACGATCGCGTCACGGTAGCGGCTTCCGCCCAGCTCGGACAGGCTGCGGGGCAGCGGCCCCTCGCGGAGGTCGGCGAGGAGGGCGTGCACCAGCAGCGGATTGCCGGCGCACGCCCGGATACACAACTCGGCCCGGTCGGCACCGTGTCCGCGAGTGGACACCAGACGGGCCACAGCTTCCGGGCCCAGCGGGCGGAGCACCACGGACGTACCCGTCGCACCGGGCAGCACGGCAGTACCCTTCTCCCGGCACTCGGTCAGGACCAGCAGCACGGGCAGATCCGCCAGCCGACGGGCCAGGTAGCCGATCCAGCGGCGTGAGGCCATGTCGGCATCGTGCAGGTCGTCGACGGCCAGCAGTACGGGCCGACGGTCGGCGGTCCGCGCCAAGCGGGTCACAAGGCGGTGGAAGACCATCTGCTCCTCGGCGGCCGGCAGGTCCGCGAAGGGCACCTCCCCGTCCTCGGGAAAGAGCTGGCGCACGAGAGCGAAGGGGAACCCCGACTCCTCCGGCGAACAGCCCGCGCGCAGCACACGCATCGCCCCGTCCGCCGCCTCCCGCCCCACCACCTCCCGCAACAGGGCGGTGCGGCCCGTCCCCGCCGCCGCACCGAACACCAGCCAACGGCCCGCACCGGCCCGCGCGGACTCTCCGGCCCTCGCCGCGGCCGCCAGCGCTTCCTCGCGTTCGAGAAGCACACTGCCCATACCCACACTCCTCCACCTCGGTGCACACGACGCCCCTCTCGGTGCAGGGCGCCCAGATGAATGCTGCATGCCGAAAGTCGCGAAATGCCCTATACCGGGCCGGTATTCTCTCCGGACGGCATCTCGTATGACCTGGCCAGACGCGTAATGATCTTGATGAGGGTGGCGTGGCGTCGGAGCCGGGCTGGGTGGCACCTCGCGGCGACCGCACGGTGTCTTTCGAGGCGGTTGACACCGCACTCGACGGAGGTCGTCGGCCGCGACGGCCGCATCGCGAACGAGAGTTACCGGGACGGCCCGCCCACCGGTGCCGGCCGCGGCGTCATCGCCGGTGGCGCTCCGCCTTCGCCCCGCCGCGGATATCGGACCGCGTCACGAGGACGCGTCCCGTTCCGGTGTTCCAGGCGAGGCATGCCGTCACTGGTCAAAACAGGATTCGCTGTTCCACCGTCCCGAAGTAGGGGCGCGATCTGGCGGTAGGGACGATCTCTCCCTTACGTTCAGAGCGTCAAAGGCCCCCGGTTCCGGCAGCACTGACGGGTGAGCGCGTCGAAGTCTGCGGTGCGCCGCCAGGCACATCAGGATCGGTAGAGGTTGTCATGCGTCACCTCGCGCGCACATTGTGCGCACTCGACGGGAGCGCTCTGCTCGCACTCGGTCCTGCTCAGTCGACGGCCCTTCGAGGCCACCACGCGGGAGCAGGAGAACGCGGCTCAGCAGCTCGCGATCCCGGTCTTCGGCTGCTGGCTCGCGGCCGGGCTGACGCTGTTCCTCATCCTGGGCATGCCCCGGGCACTGCTGAGCCACCTGACCACGATGTTCCTTCCGCCCTCCGCGCTGACCCTGCTCTTGCTGGTTCTGTGAGGCACGGGCGGGAGGCCTCCGCCCGCAGACGAGCCTGGCCGGCCCCTCGCGCCGGAGCCTCGGCCATGCTGGATGCCACGGCCCGTATGCGGTGACCGGCTGTCCGGGGGAAGGGTGCGGCAACGCGACGGCAGTGCCTGCCGGTCAGCGCGAGCCGGTGGGGACCCCGCCGGCCCAGATGTCGATCACTGTCCGGCGGTGATGCGCGCGCACCGCTGGTGTGCCGGCGGCGTAGTTCGTGTCGACCTGCGCCGCCTCGGCCGCATCCGGTTTGGCGTTCGTGCAGGACGTGCCAGGGCCGTGGCCGGACATGAGCTCCGAGCACGGGCCGCTGTAGTCGTCGGGCAGCCCGAGGATGTGCCCGGTCTCGTGCGCCGCGATCCGGGTCGCGTCATAGCCCTCGTCCAGTGCTTGCTGGCCCAGCTGCACGTCGCCGTTGCCGCCGGGGAAGATCGGCCCCAACGTGGTCTGCGGCCAGCCGCTGGTCGCCTGGTAGATGTAGTCGGCCGAGCCGGGCGTGTTCGCCGGCTCCAGGCGCACGTTGTGCACCGCGTCGTTCCAGTTCTGCACGGCCTGCTTGATCGGGCCCGCCCACTGGCCGGCACCGCTGGCGTCGTAGGTCAGAGTGACCACAGCCTGGGTCGCGTGCGGCGCGGAGTGCGCCGAAGTGACGCCGACCGTAGTGCTCAGCATGGCCGGGATCAGTGCCGTCAGCACGGCTATTCGCTTGATCATGAGATGCGTGCGCCTCCTCGAGTCTCAACTGCTGCCCGCAGTAAACGAGTTCGACGCGAACATGACAATATGTTGGATGGCGATCGCATCTCAGCGGATGTCAAGTTGGCTCAAAACACACAGAGATTGATGGCCGGCCGGGCGAGAGGGGGGCGGATGGCAGGCCCGGGAGCTCCTCGGGCACGGCCTCGGGATGCCGGCGGAGTTACTCAAAGACAGGCGGGACCGGGGATGACGCGCCGACAGGCACGGCCTTCCACGCGGATCACAGAGCGTCGACAACTCCATGATCCCGGCAGCCCGTACCTGCCTCGCCCCGGAACCTCGCCCAGCTGACAGATCCCCAACGCCGGGCGGCACCGGACGGACGGTCGCGCGCGGTCGGCATGCAGGCCGGCACGCTGGACACCTTCGCCACCCGCGGACTCGCGGAGCGATTCATCGAACGGGGCACCCCGGTGCCGACCGGCCACTTCGGCGCGGCGACCACCCGGCTGGACTTCTCCACGGTCGGGGCGGTGCACCCGTTCATGCTGGCGCTCGGTCAGTCCGTCACCGAACAGCTCCTGGAGGAGCACGCGGTTTCCGTGGGCGCCCGGGTGCTGCGCGGGGAGGAAGTCGTCTCGCTCGCCCAGGGGCCGGACGCCGTCGAGGTGGTGATCCGGGCCGGCGGCACCCACCGGACCGTGCAGGCCCGCTGGGTAGTGGGCTGCGACGGCACCCGCAGCGCGGTGCGCCAGGCGGCCGGCATCGACTTTCCCGGTCAGGACACCACGCTGACCGGGTGGCTCGCCGACGTCGAAGTGGGCCCGCCGGATCGCCGGCTTCGACGACCCGCTCCCCGCCGACACCGCACCCGGCGCGCACCCGCTGAACGGCACCCGCCTGGCCGGCCTGGCCCTGGACACGGCACAGGTACCCACCGCCCACCCCCTGATGCACCACGGCCGGCCATTGCTGCTGGACCTCGGCGGGACGCCGACGCCGTGCCCCGCGAGTGATCTGGAACAGCGGGCGGCAACCGTCAACGCCGAAGCGGCACATCCGATCTGGCGGGACGTCACCGCCGTCCTGATCCGGCCCGACGCCCGGATCGCCTGGGCCAGCACCGAGACCGACCCGCAGAGCAGGGCCGCGGAATGCCTCACCGCCCTGCGCACCCTGTGCCGCTGAGCGCCTCGGGCGTGTATCGAAATTGCCTGGTGAGGATGGCGGGGAACCCATTTCGTGATCCAGAATGATGGGATGGTCACGCTTGAGACTCCCCGTTTGATCCTGCGTCGCTGGCGCGAGGAAGACGTTGCGCCCATGGCTGCCATCAATGCCGACCCAGTGGTCATGCGGTGGATCCGTGACGGCAGCATCCGTGACGAACAGCAGACTCGCGGCGGCATCCAGGCATGGGAGAGCGAGTGGGAGTCACAGGGCTTCGGCCTGTTCGCCGTGGAGATCCGGTCCACTGGCGAACTGGCCGGGTTCACCGGCCTCTCGGTGCCCGACTACTTGCCGGAGGTACTGCCGGCGGTTGAGGTCGGCTGGCGGCTGGGGCGTTCCCACTGGGGGCAGGGGTTGGCCACCGAGGCCGCTGCGGCCGCTGTACGGTTCGGGTTCGAAGAGCGAGGGCTGGAGCGGCTCGTCAGCATCACTCAAGTGGGCAACGACGCCTCCGAACGGATCATGACCAAACTGGGGATGCGTCCGGTCCGTGAGACCGTCAATCCCGCCGGCGGTCGGCGAGTGCGGGTGTTCGAGTTGTCGTCGGACCAGTACGTCACCACCACTCGTTGATCGCAGCAACAAGGATGGCGGCCTCGTAGCGGACCGCGAGTTCGTCGTACCTGGTGGCCACGGCTCGATGTGGTCCAGGCGGACAAGGACACGATCCGCGACGTGATCCACCGCTTCGACGAGGCCAGGCTCGCCTGCCTGGGCTCAACGCCTGGTGGAACTCGTACGGCCCGGCATTCTCATGACAGGCCCGTCCGCCCCAGATCCGAAGCCGCGGTCATCCCGCCCACATCAAGATCACCACATGCCCGGCCAGGATCCACGGGAAACCGTTCAGTTGACGCAGGGGATGCCGCCCTCCTTCACCGACTCGCCCGCGAAGTCGCTGTCGGACACGTGCGCGGGCGAGCTCGGCGGGGCGCTTGACGGGCTCGGCGAACCGGCCGGGCTCGCGGTGAAGTCCTCGCCGAGGACGACCTGGACGTGCCCGTCCGGCACCTCCGGACTGGTGGCGGGGGCTGCCGTCGTGCCCAGGCGGCTCGCGATCTGCTGGGCGGCGGTCTGCGCGCCCTTGCCGTAGACGACAGTGGTCCGGGCCTGCGTCGCGGTGTTGGACGTCGTGCCCGAGGTCGTGTAGCCCAGGGCCGCAAGGGACTTGAGCTCCTCGGCGGCCGCGCCCGTTCTGCCGGATCCGTTGAGGACGTCCACGGTGGCCGGTGCCGCCTTCGCCGGAGCGGAGTGCTTGTCGTCGCCCGCGCTGGGCGACGAGGACGGGCCACCGCCGAACTCCGCCCGCACCAGCCCGCGGACCTTGTCGACGTCGACGAGCTCCACGTCCTCGTTGTTGCGCGTGGCGGACCCCTCGGTCGGCAGGGTACGGAACTCGACCTTGCCGCCGGTCAGGTTGGTGGCCTGCTGGGCGAAGTCGATGACGTTCAGCTTGCTGTCGATGACCAGGTCTTTCTTCACCACCCCGAACAGACCCTGCAACTTGCTCAGGCTGTCGAAGACGCCCTGCGACTTGAGCTTGTGGGTGACCGAGGAGATGAACGCCTGCTGCCGGTGGGTACGGTCCAGGTCCCCGCCGTCCAGCCCATGTCGCTGGCGGACGAAGGCCAGCGCCTGCTTGGCATTGACCGTCTGGAGCCCGGCACGGAAGTCGGCGCCGGAATAGCGGTCCTTCACCGGGTGCTTCAGGCAGATCTGAATCGGCTGGAGCGCCGGCACATTGGCGATGTCGTAGAAGCCGAGCAGATTGACCTCGGCGAAGTGGTCGATCGGCACTCCGAGGAAGTTCTGCACGGTCGCGAGCGTTGCCTCCCGGCCCGCCTCCCGACTCTGCGCCTCCAGCTTGTCGTCCCGGAGACCCTCGGCGTACAGCTTCTCGCGCCGGCCGGTGTAAGCGTTGGAGTACGCCTCTTTGATCTTGTAGTGCCCCTGTTCCGATCCGTCGCCGTTGAAGGTCTGGACGTAGTCGTCCCGGGGTATGGAGAACGCCTGCACCTTGCCGCCGTCAGCGGGTATGTGCATCAGGATCAGGGTGTTGGTGTTGTAGTAGCCGATGTCGCTCGACCCCGCGTGGAGCTGGTCCTGGACGAATTCCTTGGGCAGGTCGTTCCCGTTCATGTCCTTGCGCGAATCGAGGCCGATCAGCAGCAGGTTGACCGAGTTGTCGAGATGCTTCGGCGCGTTCTTCCCCACCGCGTCGAGGGCGTCGGAGGTGTTGAGACCGCCCTCGATCCAGTGGTATGCGGCCCAGGAGACACCGCTGGTCGCCAGTACAGCGGCGGACGCCGCACCGACCACGGCGCGCCCCGCGATCACCAGCCGCGGCGCCCGCTTGCCGCCCCGCGGCCGGGCCTTCGCCCTGCCGTGCCCACGCGTTCCGGCACCTGGTCGTTCTTCACGCACCGTTCTTCCTCACACTTCGCCTGGACCGGAACCATCGCACCGCCAGCACGGCGATCAGCGCGACCTCCGCTGCCGCCATCGCCGGGAAGGCATCGACAGCCCAGTGCACCGCCCCAGTGGTGAGCCCCTTGCCGTGCGCTCCGGTCTTCCCGACCGCCTGCTCGGCCACCACCGTGATCAACGTCACGACCAGCGGCGGCGCGTACGCCACCCACCAGGCTCCGGCCTTGGAGCAGGTCATGGCCGCCCACGCCGCACCGATGACCGCCGTGGCCACGAAGGTCCAACCCAGCGAGGAGCTGACCAGCTCGTCCACCACGGCGCCTGCCACCGGCAGAGCGAGGGCGGACAGGGCCGTTCTCCGGGCCCGCGCCCGCGTCCTTCTGCCTTTGCGGTCCCGCGCGGCCGCCGCACGGCCGCGTGGGGCCGGTATTCGGCGTGACCCTTGCGCCGACGGCTGGGATACCGCCGCATCTATTCCGGGTTGCATAGTTGCGCAATATAGCAAGTGTTGCGGCTGGGCTGTACGCGGGTGCGCGGGGGCAATCCCGTACACCGGAACATGATCCAAGACGGGGAGGCTGCATCGATGGGGAGCACCTGCGCCGGGGGCAGGGGTGAGGATCCCCGGCGCAGGTGCTCCCCTCGGCGGTTCATGCCCCGGCGGGCAGTGTGGCCATGACTTCGCGGGACCGGCGTCCTGGCACCATGCCCAGCTGCCAAGCCCGCCAGCCCGCCTCCGGCTCGATGCCCTGCTGGAGCATCAGGGCGTATGCCCCTGCGGCCTCTTCCAGCGTCGGGTCGGCGGGCCAGTCGGTATCGCGCAACTCCTGTTGCAGTTGCGCGAGTTCTCCCTCGGCCACTGCTGATCCGATCACCGATCCGCCTGGTGAGGTGAAGGGCAGCAAGGTGCAGCGCAAGAAACGGGCCCAGGCCGATCCTCGTTGGTCTCCCGAGCCGGTGAAGAGCGCGACTGCTTGCTCCACCAGGTCCATGGCCGGTCCGGTGCGGTCGTTGCCCGCGTCGATGACGGCGAGTTCCATACAGGACCACGCTTCCCCGTGCGGGGCACCCACATGTCGGAAGTCCGTCCGCGCCTCTTGCATCAGCTGCCGGGCGAAGCCGCTGTTGCGCAGCGATCGCGTCTGGGCGGCCCGTTGGTCGCGGCTGACACGGCCCGAATGATGCCGGGCGCAGGCCAGTCCGTAGGTGTCGTGCATCCGGTTGAACATCGTGCGGGCCTTCTCCAGTTCGCGTACTGCCGCTGGGAGGTCGTCGAGGTCCTCCAGCGCTTGGCCCAGGTGATACAGCGTCCATGCCTCACCGCGGGCGTCTTCGTGCCTGCGGTGCCGGGCGGCTGCCCGTCGCAGCTGGTCGGCCGCTGCCGCCGGGTTACCGTTCAGCAGAGCGGTGCGGGCGAGCTGGGTCAGCGCCCATGCCTCGCCGCGGGTGTCCTGGGTGCGCCGGTGCAGCTCCAGGGCACGGCCGAGCTCCACCTCCGCCAGGTCCGGCTGTCCCGCGCACAGCCGTACCTGGCCCAGCTGGAGGTGTGTCCAGGCCTGGCCGTGCAGGCTCTCGCTCTCGTGGTGCAGTTCCAGGGCCTCGTTCAGCAAGGTGAAGGCCTGGGCGAGCTCGCCGCGGTCCCGCTCGACCGCCGCGAGTGCGTGCAGTGTCCAGGCCCTGTCGCCGCTCAGCTCGGGTGAGGTCTGAAGGTCAAGTGCCTCACGCAGCTTCGCCGTGGCTTCGGTGAGCTGGCCTTGGTGCTGGAGGGTGATGCCCAGGTCTCGCAGGGCACGTGCTGCGCCGGTCTGGTTCCGGGCGTCGAAATACAGGTCGACGACCGAGGACAGGGTCGCGCGGGACTTGTCCAGCTCGCCCAGCTGGCGCGCCGCGACCCCGGTGCGCCATTGCACCGAACGCGCCAGCAGCCCCTGGTCCTTCGCCTGCGTCAGCTCGCTCAGCTCTCCCAGCCGGTGGAGGTCGCCGCGCAGCAGGCAGTAGTCGCACAGGGCACCGAGCAGATGGAGCACGGCGGCCTGGTCCGAGCCTTCGGTGTGCCGGAGGGCCGCCGTGATGAAGCTCGACTCCTCGTCCAGCCAGCGCAGCGCGGCGTCGAGTGAGGTGAAGCCGTGGATTCCGGCGGCACCTTTGCTGAACATGTCGGCCCGTGTGGAGGTCTTCCCGTCGACCATCCTGATAACGGTGTCTGCCAGTTCGGCATAGCTGAGGATGAGCCGGTCCTGTGCGGCGATGCGCTCGTGCGGCTCGTCCTCCTCGCGCAGTCGCTTATGTGCGAAGGAGCGGACGACGTCGTGCATCCGGTACCGGTTGGCGCGGACCGGCTCGATCAGACCGGCCCGCGCCAGTGTCGCCAGTCCCTCGGCTGCCCGGTGCTTGTCCTCGTCGAGCAGCGCGGCGGCGGCCGCGGGGCCGAGCGAGGCCCGTCCCACCAGCGCGAGGCGGCGCAGGAGCCGACGGGTGCTGTCGTTCTGGTCGAGGTAGCGAAGCCACAGTGCCCGTCCTGCCGGGTCGCCCTGTCCGGAGGCCGCCAGCTCGGCGGCCAGCGCATGCATGGTGCGGGGCCCGAGGGCGGAGCCTGCGACCCGGAGTGCCAGCGGCAGGCCGCCGCACAGTTCCTGTACCCGCGCCAGTGCGGTCGGGTCGTAAGGACCTGATTCGGGCTCCCCGGCCACGGTCTGCAAGAGTTCTTGCGTACCGGCGGCGTCCAGGGGGCCGACGGGGAGACCGTGCACCCAGGCCACAAGATCGGGCGGCAGGGACAGCGGGGTGCGGGTGGTGACCAGGACCAGGCTGTCGGAGCCCTGCGGGATCAGTGCGCGGACCTGCTCGGGGTCGGAGGCGTCGTTCAGCATGATGATGGCCGGCAGGCCGGTGAAATGCTGCTGGTAGAGCTCGGAGAGCCGGGTCAGGTGTTGTTCCTGCGAGGACCGTTCCCTGAAGAGCAGCTGTTCGCGTGGCGCGCCTACCTGGTTCAGCAGGTGCATGAGTGCGTCCCTGGTCGGCATGGGCCGCTCGTCCGGGCTCTCCCCGCGCAGGTCCACCGCACCCGCCGCGCGGAACTGGTCGCGCAGATGGTGCGCGGCGTGGAGTGCGAGCGTGGAGCGGCCGGATCCCGGTGGCCCGTGCAGCACCACGACGGTCGGTTTGGTCTCCGTGTTCGCTCGTGCCTGGTGCACCCACTGGGCGATTCGGTTCAGTTGTGTCTGGCGTCCGGCAAAAGGGCCCACGGCTTCGGGCAGCCGGTCGTAGGACCGTTCCAGAGCATGGCGCCGCTGGGCGGCCGCGCTGCGGTCCACCCCGCGGATGGCCGGTCCCCTCGCTGTGGTGGCCGCGGGCTTGTCCGGCCTCGGGGTGCGCACGCGGGTCGTGCCCGAGAGCATCCGCTGGCGGTCGAGGTACGGCCTGATGCCCCGTACGTCGACCGCCGTCAGCCACTGCAGTCGCAACTGCTGGGTTCCACCGGGTTGCCCCCGTTTGCCCGCGCGCCGGTGCGCGGCGGGCCAGTGGCCGGCCGTCAGCTTCACGACGGCGGCGGCCGAACCGGCTACCGCCGCCATCGCTCCCGCGCCGGCCGCGGTGGCCACCGAGGTCCCGAACCCCAGGTCCGCTCCGCAGGCCGTGGCTGCCGCCACGGCGGTCACCAGAGCGGGGGTGCCGAGTGAGGCCCGCGAGAGGCGGGTGGCCAGCGGACGTACCGAGGCCTCGTCCGCGTCCAGGGCCTGCACGTACGCCGCGTACTCCTCGGCAGCGGTGGCGGCCAGGGCATCCAGCTCGGTGCGCGCGCGGCGCATCAGTGCCTCGCCGTCCGTCCGCCCTCCCGAACTGCGGGCTTCCTCTTCCACGGCCCGCCGCACCAGGTCCTCGATCTCTGTGCGGTGGTCCTTCCGCAGTACGCCCGACGAGCTCTGCATACGGTTCCCCTCCCCCGGATCCCTATCGCCCGCTCCAAGTGTCCTGTCTCAGAGCCGTTTTGGCAGGTATGCAGTCGACCCGCCGACCGCGCGCAGCCGGCCCGTCCGCGCCGGGCTGCGACAGCTTCGGCAGCGATCAGCCCGCACATATGCTCCCGGGTCGCTTCCCCTGGGGAATCAACCAGCCGCGACGGCCTTCGCGGCTCGTGCACTCGATGACCCAGGCCGCTCCGCGAGCCGCCGGCACACGCCTGCGATGCCATGACTACACAAACAATTGGCAGCCGAAAAAGCGCGGTCCCGCCTGTCTGAAATCGATGCCCGATGCAGTACGCCCTCTTCACCATGGCCCGAATTACACAGAGGGTGACCGAGCTTCACATCCGAATGAATGTGCCATAAAACGCGCATGCCAACGGCTTTCCCTGTCAAGCCTTTTCCCGTCAGCCATCCGGCTGTTTACCGCACTTTAAACTCCTCGAGTGAACCGGGTTGTTCCACTCCCGGGACACAGGCAGTGGACCGATAGCCAATGCCCTGTCGCGTTCAGATGCCGGGCTTTGCGCCCTCGAGCAGAGGAGTTGGCGAACTGGTTGCCCATCCAGGCTTGAAGACTCCGCTACGGCCTGTGATAGTGTATAGAGCTTTACCGGCACCGTCAGAGCATTACCCATGTCATGGCCTGGATGTGACGCAGTCGCCCGGGAGGTGATGCGATTTCAGGCGGCCGAAAAGACTTCGCGACTGACGGTGGACCCGTCCGAACGCTTTTCGAAAAGCAGGGCAAGACCAGGCGCATCAAAGCGCAGTCGACGGTTCCGTCAAAGCTCCTCACGCACCGTTGACAGTGACGTATAGAAATTCTTAACGTCGTTGAAGCGTCGTCGCTTCGAGACGAAGGCGACGGCTCCGCCCGCAAGTCCGGGACGGACAGGATGCCGCGGGACGGATTCACAGGCACACTGCGGTGCCTCGACACCCGAGGCGAGGTGGCCGCACCCGTCAACGGCTGGTGGCGACACACCAAGGCGACGACGCCGGTCGCGAGGGGCTCAGCGAATGCGCGCCCCGGGGGCGGGAGGGAGGATTCGGGACGTGCCGCTGATGAAATAGATGCCACCCAACTCCTCCGGAAATACCGGAGCTTCGCACACCACAACCGTCCCGCCTGTTACCGGCCGGCCGTGCTCGTGGACCAGGGGCTGAATCCGAGGCACTGCTCGTCTGCTCCCCGCAATCCCTCACGACGGTGCCCGAATCGGCACCTGCTCTCAAGGAGCTCACGTGATAGGAGAACCTGCCGAAGCCCCGGCCGTCGGACCATCCGCATCCCCTGTCTCACGGGGCGTCGGCGCCGGTCCGGAAACCGACACCGAGAAGGTCTTCGCCGAGGTGCTCGCCGACGTCATGAGGGTTGACGTGGTGTCGGTCGACAGCCACTTCTTCGACGACCTGGGTGCCGACTCCATGGTCATGGCCCGCTTCTGTGCCCGCATCAGGAAGCGTACCGACCTGCCGCCGGTGTCGATGAAGGACATCTACCGGCACACCACCGTCCGGAGCCTGGCATCGGCCCTTGCCGACGCAGACACCACGCCCCCACCTGCCACCACAGCGGCTCCGGCGCCTGCCGAAGCGGCAGCCGCGCCAGGCAGCACCCCGCGGTACGTCCTGTGCGGCACACTGCAGCTCCTGGCCTTCCTCGGGTACTCCTACCTCACCGTGTCCGCTTCCACGCGGGGTTGTGCGTGGGTCGACGACGCCCCGGATCCGGCTCAGCTCTACAGGCGCGCCGTTGCCTTCGGCAGCGCCTACTTCATCGGCCTGTGCGCCTTCCCGATCGCGGCCAAGTGGCTTCTCATCGGGCGGTGGAAACCCGCTGAGTTCCCCGTCTGGGGCCTCACGTACCTCCGCTTCTGGATCGTGAAGTCCTTGGTGCACGCCAACCCTGTGATCCTCTTCGTGGGCAGCCCGCTGTACGTGCTCTATCTGCGCGCCCTCGGTGCGCGGATCGGCAGACACGTCACGATCCTCTCCCGCACCGTTCCGGTCTGCACCGACCTCCTCACGATCGGTGCGGACACAGTGATCCGCAAGGACTCCTTCTTCCTCTGCTACCGCGCCCAGGCCGGCCGGATCCAGACCGGGCCGGTCA
Source organism: Streptomyces sp. NPDC051173 (assembly GCF_040689515.1). Taxonomy (NCBI): domain Bacteria; kingdom Bacillati; phylum Actinomycetota; class Actinomycetes; order Kitasatosporales; family Streptomycetaceae; genus Streptomyces; species Streptomyces sp. NPDC051173. The sequence goes on along the minus strand of NZ_JBFBBD010000018.1, from coordinate 81,525 downwards.
CCCTCGGCCAGGACGTGTTCATCGGCGAGCGGACCGTACTCGACATCCACACGGCGATGGGCGACGGGGCGCAGCTCGGCCACACCTCCACACTCCATCGCGGCAAGGCCGTACCGGCTGGCCAGCGATGGCACGGGTCGCCCGCCCAGCGCACGGAGCTGAACTACCTGCGGGTGCCTCCGAAGAGGTGCGGCACCCTGCGGCGGGCCGGGTTCGGGTTCCTCGGCCCGGCGAGGATGCTCCTCGTGATCATGCCGTTGGGGATCGTGGCCATCGACGCGCTGCTCAACGAAGTGCCGAGGCTGCTCGGCCAGTCGGCCACGTCCATGGAGACGACCACCCCGTCGGCGTTCTTCATGGACACTCTGCTGCTCTCCGCCGTGCTGTTCTTCGGCTTCGTGGTCGTCGGCCTCGCCGCCCTGTTCACCGTGCCGCGTCTGCTGCACTTGGCGATCAAGCCGGGGAAGGCGTATCCGCTGTACGGGGTCCGCTACGCGCTGCACCGGACCGTCGCGCGTATGACCAACCTCAAGTTCTTCATCTGGCTCTTCGGCGACAGCTCCTACATCGTCCACTACCTGAAGTGTCTCGGGTACGACCTCTCCCGGGTCGAGCAGACCGGTTCGAACTTCGGAAGCCAGGTGCAGCAGGAGGCTCCGTACCTCACCACAGTCGGCAGCGGGACGATGGTCGCGGACGGGCTGTCGGTCATGAATGCCGACTACTCCAGCACGTCCTTCAGCGTGTCCCGGACGTCGATCGGGGCGCACAGCTTCCTGGGGAACCACATCGCCTATCCGCCGGGGGGCAGGACGGGCGAGAACGTCCTTCTCGCGACGAAGGTGATGGTCCCGCTGGACGGGCCGGTGCGTGAGGGGGTGGGTCTGCTCGGTTCGCCGTGCTTCGAGATTCCCCGCACCGTGGAACGCGACACCCGCTTCGACCTCCTCCGCAGCGGAGAGGAGCTGCGTCGCCGACTGGCCGCGAAAAACCGCCACAACCTTCGCACGATGGCCATCATGCTGTTCCTGCGATGGCTGGACTTCTTCGTCCTCACCCTGCTCGGCCTCGCCACCATCGAGAGGTACGACGCCGCCGGCCAGCTGCTGGACACCGTCTTCCTCATGGCCGGCCTCGGGTTCACCACCGCGTACTTCGCGCTGATCGAGCGCTTCCTCGCCCGCTTCCGCCCGCTGCGGCCGCGGGTGTGCTCCATCTACGACCCGTACTTCTGGCGGCACGAGCGCCTGTGGAAGGTGCCCGACACACATTTCCACATCTTCAACGGCACTCCGTTCAAGAGCGTGCTCTGGCGGATGCTGGGAGTGCGGCTCGGCAGGAGGGTCTTCGACGACGGCTGTTTCATCACGGAGCGGACCCTCACCGCCATCGGCGACGACTGCACACTCAACGCCGGCAGCAAGATCCAGTGCCACTCGCAGGAGGACGGCACGTTCAAGTCCGACCACATCACGATGGGTTCCGGCTGCACCATCGGGGTCGGTGCCCTCGTCCACTACGGCGTGACGATGGGAGACGGCTCGGTCCTCGATGCCGACTCCTTCCTCATGAAAGGTGAGGAAGTACCCCCACACGCACGGTGGGAGGGAAACCCTGCCGCAGAGGTGCCACGTGACCGGTACCAGCCGGCCGGCGGCAGCGCGGGACCGGCCCACAAGCTGCTCGTACCCGGCGAGGTATCACCACCGCGACGCGGCATCGGACAGCAGGGCCTGGCGAAACCGCACTCGGGATGACCGACACCGTGACAACCGCGCGAGGTGGAGGAACGATGGACAAGCCATCCGACAAAGGACGCGACTTCTGGCACGGCGTACTCCTCGCCGGCGGGTTCACCGCGATCCCGCGCTGGACCACCGACCCGGTGCGGGGCATCGCCCAGCACGAGACGGCCCTTCCCGAGGATCTCGTGGCGGCACTGCTCCATGCCGCGGTCCCGCTCGACTCGGTGCTGCTGGCCGCCCATGCCAAGGTGCTGGCCGTGCTCTCCGGCGAGCAGGAGGTCACCACCGGTTACGTCACCGCGCACGGTGGACAGGTGCTGCCCTGCCGGCTGACCACCGCTCCCGGCTCGTGGCGGGCGCTGCTGCTGGAGACCCGCCTGGCCGAGTCGGAACTCCTCTCGCACCAGGACTTCCCGCTGGACGCCCTCAGACATGAACTGGGCCTCGTACAGCCACTGGCCGAGACTGCCTTCAGCCCGCACGGCGACGGCGACAGGCTCGATGAGGACACCGTGTTGTGGGTGGGCTTCCCGCGACAGGACGGACGCGTGGTGCTGCGGCTGCGGTACCGGACGCACGCGCTCGACGCGTCCTGCGCGGCCAGGATCGCGGGATACCACCTCACCGCACTCCGGCTCATCGCGGCAGACCCTGACGCCGAGCACCGAGGGCAGAGCCTGCTGACTCCCGATGAAGTCCTTTTCCAGCTCGAAGGACTCGCCGGTCCGCGCCGGGAGCTACCGGATCGCCGACTGCACGAGTTGTTCGAGGAGCGGGTACGCGCGCACCCGGATGCCGTCGCCGTCGAGCACGGTGACCGGCGCTGGAGTTACCGGGAACTGAACCTGCGCGCCAACCAGTTGGCGCGAGCACTGCGGGCACGGGGGCTCAGGCACGAGAGTGTCGTCGCCGTGGTGACCGAGCGCGACCTGGACTGGGCGGCCACGGTCCTCGCGGTCTTCAAGGCAGGCGGTGCGTATCTGCCCGTCGAGCCGCACTTCCCGGCCGACCGCATCGCCGCCATGCTCTCCCGTGCCGAGTGCCGGCTCGTGGTGACCGAACCGGGCAGCACCGAACATCTCGATCACGCCCTGAAATCCCTGCCCGGCGTCCAGGTGCTCTCCGTGGAAACGGCCTACGCGGAAAGGCACGCCGAAAGCGATCCCGGTGTCGTGGTCAAACCGGACCAGCTGGCGTACATCTATTTCACCTCCGGCTCCACAGGTGAGCCCAAGGGGGCGATGTGCGAGCACGCGGGCATGCTCAACCACCTCTACGCCAAGATCGAGGACCTGGGCATCGGCGAGGGGCGGACGGTCGCCCAGACCGCTCCCCAGTGTTTCGACATCTCGCTGTGGCAGCTGGTCTCCGCGCTCCTGGCCGGCGGCCGGACCCTGCTCGTCGAGCAGGAGGTGATCCTGGACGTCCCACGGTTCGTCGACGAGATCGCCGACCGCGGGGTCTCGGTCCTCCAGCTCGTACCCTCCTATCTCGAAGCCGTGCTGTCCCACCTGGAGCTTCGCCCCAGGGAACTGCCGGAACTGCGGGTGGTGTCGGTCACCGGCGAGGCACTGAAGAAAGAGCTCGCCCAGCGCTGGTTCACCGCGAAACCCGGCATCACGCTCGTCAACGCCTATGGACTGACCGAGACCTCGGACGACACCAACCACGAGGTCATGGACCAAGCTCCGACCGGAGACCGCGTACCGCTCGGCCCATGTGTCGGCAATGTGCACGTCTACGTCGTCGACGAGCACCTGCGGCCCGTACCGCTCGGTGCCCCTGGCGAGATCGTCTTCTCCGGAGTCTGCGTAGGCCGTGGCTACGTCAACGACACCGAGCGCACCCGGCAGGCCTTCCTCGCCGATCCGCACCGTCCGGGCGACCGGCTCTACCGCAGCGGTGACTTCGGCCGCTGGCTGCCGGAGGGCAAGCTGGAGTTCCTCGGCCGCCGCGACTCCCAGGTCAAGGTCCGTGGCTTCAGGATCGAGATCGGTGACATCGAGAACGCCCTGCTGCGGCTGCCCGGTGTCCACGACGGTGCCGTCGTCGTGGCCGAGCGAGCCGGCCGGGGCACATACCTGGTGGCGTTCCACTCCGGTGAACGGTCTCTGGAACCCGATGTCCTGCGGGAGCAGCTGGGCGCATCACTCCCCCCGTACATGGTTCCTTCGGCCTTCCACTGGCGGGCGCGTCTGCCACTGACCCCCAACGGCAAGACCGACCGCAAGGCGCTCACCTCCATTGCCGCCGGACTGGACATCACCCGAGAGCCCCGCGACGCCCCGTGTACACCGGTCGAGCAGCGGCTGGCGGCGGCCTGGGCGAAGGTGCTGGGTATTCCCGAGGACCGAATCGGCAGACAAGACCACTTCTTCGACCGCGGCGGCACCTCCCTGTCGGCAGTGAAACTGGCGATCGCACTGGACCGCGCGGTCTCCCTCGGGGATGTCACCCGCCATCCCGTTCTCGCCGAGCTGGCCGATCTCCTCGACGGCAGGACCGAGCGCCGGTACGCACTGCTGCACCGGTTGTCCGAACCCGGCGCTGACCACTCCGGTGATCTGGTGTGCTTTCCCTGCGCCGGCGGCAACGCGGTCAACTTCCAGCCACTGGCCAGGGCCCTGCGGCACAGCGGCTACGCGGTCCACGCCGTCGAGCTGCCCGGCCACGACCCGACGGCCGGGAACGAGCCGTTCGTGCCGCTGGACCGGGCCGCCGACCGGGCCGCCGCCGAGATCGTCCACCTCGGCTCCCGCCGCCTCCTGCTGTGGGGCCACTCCTCCGGCACCGCCCTCGCCGTGGAAACAGCCCGGCAGCTCGAAGCACGAGGGGTACGCATCCAACGGATCTTCCTCGCCGCCCAACTGCTCGGCGACGCCGCCGACCGCCGAACCGCCGTCACCCGGCTCACCGGACTGAGCGACGCCGAGATCGCCGAGGAACTGGCGGCCGACGACGGCCATGCCGAACTCGGCCCGTTGAACGAACACACCGGAGCCGCATACCGGCACGACTGCGTGGCCGCCCACCACTATCTCGCCGACGCCCTGGCCAACCCCCCTGCGGTCAAGCTGTCCGCCCCGCTCACCGTGGTCCTCGCCGAGGACGACCCGTACACAGCCGGCTTCCGACGCCGGTACACCGACTGGCGGTTGCTGGCCGACGACGTCGACCTCTACCCACTCAAGCAGGGGGGACACCACTTCCCGCACTCCCACCCGATGGCCACCGCACAAGCCGTGCGGCGTGCGATGGGACCGCCGGCTTCACCCTGAACCGGCGTGAGGCACAGCCACCAAGGATCACCACCACCGCAGCGGAAAGGACACGCTGATGGCATCGTCATCCCCGGCGCCCCTGCCCGACGTGGAATCGCGCGTCGCCGGACCTCCTGTACTACAAACCGACGCCTCCGACGCCCCATGGGCATGGGCGGCCGAACACCGGGACACGGTGCGCGCCGCCGTCGCCGAGCACGGCGCCCTGCTCGTCCGCGGCCTCGGCCTGCGCGACACTGCCGGGACCGCTGCCGTCTTCCGGGAGCTGACCACGGGCCTGATGAGCGAGAAGGAGGCCTTCGCGCCCCGGCGGACCCACTCCCACGGCGTCCACTCCTCGACGAAGTGGCCGCAGCACCAACAGATGTGCATGCACCACGAGATGAGCTACCGGCTGGACTTCCCCGGCCTCATGCTCTTCGCCTGCCTCACCGCGCCCGCCGAGGGCGGCGCCACCGCCGTGGCCGACGCGCCGACGGTGCTCGACGCGCTCCCCACCGAACTGGTCGACCGGTTCGAGCGGGAGGGCTGGATACTCACCCGCACCTACAACGACGAGATCGGCGCGTCGTACGCGCAAGCGTTCGGCACCCAGGACCGTCGTGCCGTCGAGGAGTACTGCCACGCCCACGCGATCGCGTTCGAGTGGCAGCCCGACGGCGGACTGCGCACCAGACAACGCCGCAGCGCCGTGGTGCGCCACCCCGCCACCGGCCGGCGCTGCTGGTTCAACCAGGTCGCGTTCCTCAGCGAGTGGACGATGGACGCCGAGGTCCGCGAGTACCTGCTGGACATCCACGGAGCCGACGCGCTGCCGTTCAACACCCGCTTCGGCAACGGTGACCCGATCGGCGAGGACGTGGTGCAACTGCTCAACTCCGTCTACGAGACCCACACCGCACGCGAACCATGGCAGGACGGCGACCTGATGCTCGTCGACAACATCCGTACCGCACACAGCAGGGAGCCGTACGAGGGGCCGCGCGAGGTCGTCGTCGGGCTGGCCGACCCCGTACGCCTGGCCGACTGCTGCCCGACCATCGAGGTGACCACCCCATGACGACCACGTCGCGGCAGATCACCGTGCCGCCGTTCGCGGTGATCTCCGGCGCGCAGGTCCAACGCGCCCTCCACGGACGCGAGAAGCAGATCACGGACCTGATCGAAGCCACCTACCGACTGCACGGCGCCGGTGACTCGGTCAACCCACCGTCCTACTTCCTGCGATTCCCCGACCGCCCCTCGTCCCGGATCATCGCGCTCCCCGCCTCGCTCGGCGGCCCCGCACGCGTGGACGGAATGAAGTGGATCTCCAGCTTCCCGCAGAACGTGGCAGCCGGCGTACCGAGAGCCTCGGCGGTGCTGATCCTCAACGACCACGACACCGGCTACCCGTTCGCCTGCCTGGAGAGCTCCGTCATCAGCGCCAGCAGGACAGCCGCCTCGGCCGCGCTGGCAGCCGACCGGCTCAGCCGCGGCCGGCCCCGCCCGACCCGCGTCGGCTTCTTCGGGACGGGCCTGATCGCCCGCTACATCCACACGTTCCTCGCCGGCACGGACTGGTCGTTCGACCGGATCGGCGTGCACGACCTCTCCCCCGAGAGCGCGGCCGGCTTCCGCACCTACCTGGAACAGTCGGGCACCACCGCGGGGATCACCGTGCACGACCACGCCGAACAGCTCGTCCGGAACAGCGACCTGATCGTCTTCGCCACCATCGCCGGACAGCCGCACGTCACCGACCTGTCGTGGTTCGACCACAACCCCCTGGTACTGCACATCTCCCTGCGCGACCTCGCACCGGAGATCCTGCTCGCCTCGGCCAACATCCTCGACGACGTCGAGCACTGCCTCAAGGCCGACACCTCACCGCACCTGGCCGAACAGCTCACCGGCGGACGGGACTTCGTGCACGGCACACTGGACGACGTGATGTGCGGCAGGACGAAGGTACCCACGGGGCGGCCGGTGATCTTCTCACCCTTCGGTCTCGGGGTACTGGACCTCGCGGTCGGCAAGTACGTCTACGACGCGATCGCCGATTCCGGGGAACTCCACATCATCGACGGCTTCTTCCACGAACTGCGCAGGTACGGATGAACCCCCAGGGCACCGCCGCGGAGGAGAGAGCAACCGCGCGGATCATCACCGCCCCCACGGACTTCAACGAAGAACAGCTCTACGTCGACCTGCGCCCGATCCTGAACCACTCGCTCTTCCTCAAGTGCGAGGGCTTCAACTTCGCCGGCTCCATCAAACTCAAGGCCGCGAGCGCGATGGTGGAGGCCGCCGAGCGCAACGGCGCCCTCACACCGGCATCGGTCCTGGTCGAATCCTCGTCCGGAAACCTGGGCGTGGCACTGAGCCTGATCTCCGCGAGCAAGGGCTACCGCTTCCTGTGCGTGACCGACGCCCGCTGCAACCTCTCGACCAGACGGCTGATGGAAGCCCTGGGCAGCCAGGTGCACACCATCACGGAACCGACGGCCAACGGCGGCTTCCTGGGCGCGCGCCTGGACTACCTCCGCACGCTCTGCGCCTCCGACGACCGCTACGTCTGGCTCAACCAGTACACCAACCCCGCCAACTGGCAAGCCCACTACCTCACCACAGCACCGGCCATCGCCCGCGACTTCCCACGCATGGACGTGCTCTTCGTGGGCACGGGCACCACCGGCACCCTCATGGGATGCGCACGCTACTTCCGCGAGCTGCACCGCCCGGTACAGGTCGTCGCGGTCGACAGCGTCGGCTCCGTCACCTTCGGCGGACTACCCGCGCGACGGCTGATCCCCGGCCTGGGCACCAGCGTACGCCCGGCCATCCTCGACGAGTCCTACGTGGACGAAGTGATCCGCGTCGAGGAAGCGGACACCATCCGCACCTGCCACCGCCTGGCCAGACACGGCTTCCTCTTCGGCGGCTCCACAGGCACCGTTGTCAGCGGCGCACTGGAATGGCTCGACAAGCACGACGCCGACGGCCTCACCGCGGTCGCCATCGCCCCCGACCTCGGCGAGCGATACCTCGACACGATCTACCAGACCAACTGGGTACAGAACCTCTACGGCGAACACGCACTCGACAAGGAAAGGCTCGCCGCCGACCTGCGGTGAACACGACGAGAGCGGTCGGCCACGGTGTCGAACCGTGGCCGACGACCGTCCGACACCCCTGACCGGACCGATGTATGGGCGCCAGCGACGAACAACGCCCCGGGCCTGCCGGGCGTCGGCGAAGTTGGCCACAGACGCTCGGCCGGACCACACCGAAGATCCGTACTCGCAAGGCGGCGGACCACTGGACCTGGCTCCTGGTCGTCGCCCACACCCAGCTCCGCCTCGCCCGGCCGCCGACCACCGATCTCCGTCGGCCCTGGGAGAAGCCGGCCAAGCCCGAACACCTCACCCCGGCCCGTGTCCGGCGGGGGTTCAGGAACATCCGCGCCCACTTGCTCTGCCCGGCCCGTGTTCCTCAACCGACCGGAACCGGACCCGGACGCCCTCTCGGCTCCAAGAACCGGCGGCCCGCCACCCGCTACGACGTCGGTAAAACCGTCAAACGCCCCGAGACCCTCAAGGCCATCGGCAGACTCGGCGGATCCTGGTAGATGAAGGACAAGTTGCTCTATATCTCCGGCTGTTACTCAGAGCGGTGAGGGTGGTTTCGTGTCCGGCGGCTCCGGACCCGAACCCTTCTCCGCCCGGTTCCCCGGCGCTTCCCCGCTCTCCACGCCACTCGCCACCCCGGATCGACATCTGTTATCCGATGGGATAAATTTATCCGCATGGATAATGAGCTCTACAGGCGTGTGCGCGCCTTATTCGTCGCCGTCCTGGTCGTCTCGGTCGCCACGCTCGGCGCGGCGGCGCTCGTCGGCGGCAACGCCGCCGTGTGGGTCCGTGGCGTCATCGCCGTCGCGATCTCCGCCCTGCTCATCACGCTCGCCGGGCGGGCCTTCCGCGGCAGCCGCGCCGCCTATCTGCGCATGCGGGTGATGTCCGCCGTCGCTCCGATGGCCATCCTGGTCATCGTCGCGCTACCGCACGACGGCTTCCCGGTGTGGGTGAAGGTGGAGCAGTCCGTCATCGGTCTCCTGCTGGCCGCGTCGGCGGTCATGCTGGGCCGCAAGGATGTCCGCCGGGCCTACCCCAAGACCGGACGAGGGGCGTGACGAGCATGACCACCCGTCAGGCCTCCACTGCAGCCCGCAGGGAGCAGATCACCCGTGCCGCGATCGCCCTGCTGGCCGACCGCGGCCTGCAGGGCGCCACCTTCGACGCCATCTGCACGGAGGCCGGGCTCAGCAGCAAGCGCCTGATCACGTACCACTTCTCCAGCAAGGACGAGCTGTTCGCCGCCGTCGCCGACCGGATCGTCGCCGACGCCGAAACCTTCATGCGGCCCGGCCTCGACGCGGCGACCGGTCACCGCGAACTGCTCGCCGCCGCCATCCGCGCGAACGTGGGATTCATCGCCGGCCACCCGCAGCAGACGCGGGCGCTCCAGCAACTCCTCTTCAACGGCGGCCTGGGCCACTACGAACGGCACCACACCGAAGCGCTGGACCGGCTGGCCCGCATGCTCGCCGACGGGCAGCGCGCGGGCGCCTTCCGCCCCTTCGATCCCCGGGTCATGGCCGCAGCACTGCGGGCCTCACTCGACGCCGCGACCCCACTGCTGTCCACCGGACTCGATCCCGACGCGTGCGCGAACGAACTCGTCGAACTCTTCGACCGCGCCGTACGGCCCGAATGAGCCGCCCACACCCAGCTCCGACCCACCCGGTCTCCCGCCGAAGACCTCCGACCCCTGGGAGAAACCCGCCGGGCCCAACCAGCTGACGCCTGCCCGGATCCGGCGGGGTTCAGGAACATGCGCGCCCACCTGCTCTGCCCAGCCCGTGTCTGTCCGATGGATCGGCACCCCTTCGCCACGGCATTGGGCTGGGCGGCTGCCGTCATGAAACCCTGCACCGCATGAACATTATGGACGTCCTTATACCCTTCGCCCGGACTGGCCGCATCGCCACGGCACGCGTAGGCGCCCAGCTCAACGATGTCACTGAGGAGTTGGGGCCTCCCTGGGCGCACGGCTCCTCGACCGGAGCCGATGGACTGCCGTATCTGTACGCGTACGGCAGTCTGGAGATCGCCACCTGCCAAGCCCACTGTCAGGTGATCGAGTCGATCGTCGTCCAGACGGACTGGGCCACGATGGAATGGCCGTCACAGAAGCCGGGCCGACTGGAGAGGTTCCCCGGTTATCCCGCCTACGGCGAAGTCCTGCGGACGCTGGACGAGGCCGGATGCCCTTGGGAGAGCTACGAGCCGCTGACCCTTGACGGCCAGTGCGCGATCCGCGTCCCCGCCTCGGACGTGATCTTCGTCTTCACCACCGAGGACGAGGACAGAGAAGAACCCATGCTCTGCAGCGTGTCAGTGGCCAACCGCCACCCCCACACCTGCGGTGAATAGCCAGATGCTAGTGCCGTATCAGGCAACGTTTGCCCTGTCGACGACGGTGCGTAGGCGTCGGTCGTCGGCGTGATGGTTTCGCCAGATGATGTAGCGGCGGATCATGCTGCCCTGTTCCCTGTGGCTGGCGTGGTCGGTGCCGTCGAGGGTGAAGTAGCGCAGGGCGGTGAACTGGGCCTCGATGCGGTTGAGCCAGGAGCTGTTGGTGGGGGTGTAGGCGATCTCGACGTTGTTCGCCGCCGCCCAGGTGCCGACCCGCTGGCACCTCTTCGTTGTCAGGTGCGGGGAGAAGTTGTCGCAGACGATCGCGATGCGGACCTGGGGCGGGTAGAGGCTGCGCAGGTAACGGCAGAACTCCAGGAACTGGGTGCGCTTCTTGACCGGCTTGATGTGGCCGTAGAGCTTGTCTTTTGCCAGGTCCAGGGCGGCGAACAGGTGCCGTACTCCGCCGTAGCGGTTGTAGGTCGCCCGCCGTCTGCGGCGCGGTCCGCGATCGGGGTCCTTGTGCTTGCCTGCGCGTTCGGCCCACTGCCGGCCCGGGTGGGGCATCAGGTTGAGCGGCCCGAACTCGTCTGTGCGGAAGACGACTTCGGGCTCGCCCTCCTCGGGTATGACCTCGCCGTCGGCGATCGCGTAGAGGTGTTCGACGCGGGCCTTCTTGGCCGCGTAGTCGGGGTCGCGGGAGGTCTTCCAGGTCTTCAGGCGTTGAAACGAGACGCCTTCCTCGCGGAGCAGGATGCGCAGGCCCTCGTGGCTGATGTCGTCGATCACCCCCTCGGCGACCAGGAAGTCCGCCAGCTTGGTCAGACTCCAGGTCGAGAACGGCAGGTCGTGTTCGGTCGGCTTGGACTTCGCGATCTTCTTGATCTCGCGCCGCTCGGGCAGAGTGAAGGTCTTCGGCCGGCCGCCCTTGTACTTCGGGTACAGGGAGTCGAAGCCGTCGGTGTTGAAGTTGTGGATCACGTCCCGGACCCGGTCATCGCTGGTGAACGTCACTTCGGCGATCTTCGCCACCGCCATGCCCTGGGCGGACAGCAGGACCATCTGGGCTCGCCGCCAGGTCACCACCGACCCGGTGCCCCTGCGGATGATCCGCAGCAGCCGCCTGCCCTCGTCATCGTCGATCTCGCGTACACGTACTCGCTCTGCCACCCGGACAGGGTGACCGCCACGCGCCGCCCAGCACAGCACCGGGACGGCGTGTCACATCACAACAGGGCAAACATTGCCTGATACGGCACTAGGTATAAAACTGCCGTCCGGCAGTTTTATACCTAGACCTCGCACAGCTGTGGCCGCGAATCGGCGGGTGTCGCCACCGCACGGTCGGCAACCAGCCGCACCAACGCACTTGTCGCGCAGGTCTCTCACTCATCGGGCGTCTCTGTTTTGATCGGCAGATCCGTCGTTGTCTAGACGCACTCCCGCAATCGGCGGGCGGCCAAGGGCCGTGATCACGGGCTTGACGTGCAAGAACAGGCAGAACTGGGATGTGGAGCCGCGTGCTCGCACTTCCTTGGGGATCAGCCGGACACCTTGGCAAGGTGGTGTTCATGCCAAAGAATCCAGGGGTGAGTGCGCGGAGCTGAGCGCCCTGGCGCACCGTCAGACATTGAGGATGGGATTGCCCATGAAGCTCAGGACTCGATCCGTGGCAGCAGCCGCAGTCACCACGACCGCGCTGGCAGCCTCCCTGGTCATCGCCGCGCCCGCCCAGGCCGACACCTACCAGATCGGTGTGCAGGTCAAGAACCAGCACACCGGCAAGTGCCTGGACAGCAACAACCACGGCGACGTATACGTCATCAATTGCAACGGCGGCGCCTTCCAGAAGTGGAACGTCACTTCTTGGGCCTCCGACGTCGATCATTACTACAGCCGCGTCCAGCTCAAGGACGTTGCGACCAACAGGTGCCTCTACCTCAACTACAACAGCAACGGCTTCTCCACCCACACGGCTTCCTGTGCCATGGAGAAGCTGGGCGACGAATGGAACCTGACCTGGGTCGGCAACTCCAACCCGAACCCGAACAGCTTCCAGTTTGCCGCCCGCACCGACAGCAGCGGGAATCCGGCCTACGGCCCGTACCGCTGCCTGGATGCCGGGCAGTCCAACGTGGTCTACCCACTGCCGAAGTCGACCGTGACCTGCGACAACCACCAAAATAATTGGCAGATCTGGAGCATGTTGAAGTAGCGGTCATCAAAAGGTCATCGGTGGACTGCGTCGTGTTCGTGGCTCGGCTGGGTGTGGGCCGCTGAGGCCGAGGCGCCAGTCATTGCTACGTGTCAAGATGCCGCTGCCCCGGGGGCATTCGAAGTCGCAGGCGCCGACGAGATTGAAACCGAGGCGATTGACATAGGGCGTTCGATGGGGCGGTTGTCGACGGAGGGGTTTCGATGGCGGCACGAGTGGCGCCAGCACCGTCCACTCCGCATCGGACAGATCTGTCGAATACGCACGCCGTGCCCCGGCATCCTGCCCCCCATCAGCACAGGCACTACCAACTCGCCTGCCCTGAACGGGGCTTCCCCGACACTCACTAGGCGTGACCCTATTGCTAAGCGCTCCGCACTGTCAGAGCGTGGCGGTACAGAGCACGAGCAAAGAGCACCGTGAGCATGCGGTGCCGATGGCGGCCACGGCAAACTGGCCACCGGGAGTGTTCAGTCCCGGTCCATAGCGCCAGCGCTGCCTTCGGATCAGGTTCCTCGATCGTCAGCAGTGGATCGCCGGGCACGCCGGGCAGTTCCAGCGACGCCGACCGGACTCAGCGGAACGCGGCGACATTGCGGGCGGCCCAGTCGGCGAAGGGACGTGGGGCGCGGTCGAGGACCCGCTGCAGGTCCGGGCTGACGCGCACCTCGGCCGGGGTCGGGGAGCCGAGGATGTCCAGGGTGTCCTCGGCGAGTTCCACCGGCATGCTCTGGGCCATGGCCGCCTTGGCCTCGTCGCGGGTGAGGTCGTGGAACCGCACTGGCGAGCCCAGCGTGGCGGCGATGGCATCTGCCTGCTGGCGCGGCGTGATCACCTCCGGGCCGGTCAGTTCGTACACCCCGCCGGTGGTGTGCCGGTCGTCCAACAGGCAGGCCGCCGCGACCTCGGCGATGTCCGCCGGGTCGATGATCGGCACCCCGACGTCGCCGAAGGGCGCGGCGACAACCCGCCGCGTGCGGACGGATTCGGCCCACCACAGCGCGTTTGAGGCGAAGCCGCCCGGCCGCAGGATGGCCCAGTCCAGGCCGGAGTCCCGCAGTGCGTCCTCCACCCCGCGCAGCGCGATCCGCGTCGGGCCGAAGGGCCTGGTCGCCACGCCCTGCGAGGAGAGCAGGACAACTCGCCGGACCCCGCCGGCCGCGGCTTGGCCGATGACGTCGGCCGGGTGGGCCCCGGCGGCATGCATGTCTCCGGACAGCAGCAGGAACAGCGCCGTCGCCCCGGCCAACGCGGGCTCAAGGCTGGTCGGTTCGGCCAAGTCGGCCACCACGTGGCGGACACCGTCCGGCACGGCCGCCTCGTGCCGCGACACCGCCGTCACCTGCCGGCCCGCCTCGGCCAGCGCCCGCGTCAGCGGCCGGCCCACATTCCCGGTAGCCCCGGTCACCACGATCATGAACAGCTCCTTGTCCGATGTCCTCTGTGGTCTTCACGCTAGGAGCCGGGACTAACTTCTGGTAAGTACATACCTTGACGTAAGCTCGGCACATGGTGGTAGGCGCGCAGGACAGGCAGGCCGAGGCAGGGCAACGGTATGAGGTGTTTCACACCGACTGCCCGGCGCGCGATGTGGTCGACCATGCGACCAGCAGGTGGGGCATCTGGGTGTTGATCTCCTTGCGGAGCAATGACCTCCGGTTCTACGAGCTGCGCGAGAGCATCCAGGGCATCAGCGAGAAGATGCTCGCTCAGACCCTGCGCGCGCTGGTCCAGGACGGCCTGGTCTGGCGGGAGGTCGAACCGACGACGCCGCCCCAGGTCACCTACGGACTGACCGAGTTCGGCCGGGAGGTCGGCGAGCCGCTGACGGAGCTGTTCGACCGGATCACACAGCGGCTGTCACCACCCAGCGCGGGATAGCTCGGTGGTGGCCGGCCACGAAGGCGGGAGCGCCCGCGTTCTCCGTGATTCGCTGGAAGGACGAGCGCGTCGGCCGGTCGATTTCAATCCCGCGCGTACCGGCTGACGGTTCACTCCGAGTGCGGTCACGATCCGTATGCAGCCACACCGAGTCCCCCTGCTCGGGAAGCTGACGATCGCGAAGCATCCACCGACACGGACTTGACCCGGCCGTGAACGGCCGGGCTTGGACGTGGTGCCCAACTGGCTGCGCCTACGGGGCGGCTGCCACCTGGGACCTGGGCTGGAGCGCCGACGGCGCTCCGACCGCGTAGTGGACGTACTCGTGGATCAGGTGGAAGCCGGTCTTCGCGGCGAGGCCGCGGCTGGGGTGATTGTCGCGGGAGCAGGTCCAGCTCGGCGCGCTCCCCCGGGCGGTGATGTCCGCGCACAGTGCGCGTACGCACGCGGTGGCCAGGCCCCGGCCGCGCTCGGTGGGGAGGGTGGCGACGGCGATGTCCTCGTAGCGGCTGCCGGAGAAGTGCACGCAGGCGAGGGAGAGTAGACGCCCTTCGCGGAAGGCGCCCCAGCCGCGGCCGGATGCCGTGAGGCCTGCGGGGCCGCCCCAGCTGGCGCCGAGCCAGGCGAGGTCCGGGCCGAGGGCCCGGACGGCGGGGGTGTCCCTGGGGGTGAGACGGCGCACGGTCGGCCGAGGGGCGCGGGGTACGGCGGGAGCCGGGTCACGGTGCACCCAGATCATGCGCTCCCAAGGGATGATCCGTTCGAACGCGGCGCCGAGGACGGGCAGGAAGCGGTCCGGTGCGACGACGTACGTGTGGGCCAGCGGCGCGAGGTCGGCGGGATCCGTCGCGCGCGGGTCGCCGGCCAGGACGGTGTAACCACCGCACGAGACCGCCGCGGCCCAGGGCTCGAAGGGGTGGTCGGCCCACCAAGTCCCGTTTCCCGTACGCCCCGCGTGCTCGGGCAGCGCCCCCAGGCCGGGACGGCCGGCAGGGAACCAGGGCGCCCACGGCCCGACGGCCGGGACTGCACGACGAGAGTTCTCGATCGACATCTACCGCTCCAGGATGCGCGCGGGAAGCGGGCGGTACGGCACCATGATCGCGCCGTACCGCCCTCCGACGCTGGTGCCCTGCCGTCAGCTGCAGGCCTTGCTGCCGTGGTTGGCCTTCTTCTTGCGGCGGGACCGCTTCTTACGGGCGCGCTTGGACACTGGTGTCCTCCCTTCTTCGTACGGGGAGTTACAGGGGGCGGGTTTCAAGCGGACTGGGCGACCAGCTGGTCGGCGAGCCTGCTCAGGCGGCGCACCGTGCGGTCCTCCATCGCGACCGGGGCGGCCGGGGAGAGCGCGGTGCGGTCGTAGTAGGCGCCGGGGACGAGCTGGGTCGCGGGGTCGCACAGGCGCACGACGCGCTCGGCGCCTTCGGTGGCGGAGTCGCCCTCGTGGGCGTACATCGGCAGCAGGGCGGTGTCGCAGACGCCGGGGTGCACGCTGACGGAGGTCCAGGGCGCCTGCTCGCGGGCGAAGATCGTCAGGGCGAGCTGGGACTGGGCGTAGGCGGCCAGGCGGGAGTAGCGCTTGGCGCGGTGCGGGTCGTTCCATGCGATGGACGCGGTGCGGTGCATGGAGGACGACACGTTGACCACGCGGGCGCCGGGGCGGGCGCCGAGCGGGCCGGAGAGCTCGTGGGTGAGGAGGTAGGCGGCGAGGAAGTTGACCTGGAGGGAGATCTCGTTGCCGTCGGCGGTCATGGTGCGTCGTTCGGGCGCGACGACGGCGGCGTTGTTGACCAGGACGTCGAGGACGGGGTGCTCCTCGGCTACGCGGGCGCCCATGGCCCGTACCTCCTCCAGCCGGGAGAAGTCCGCGACGACCAGGCGCAGCCGCAGGGTGTCGGCGCCGGCCGCCACGAGACGGGCGATGGCGTCGTCGCCTGACGCCTGGTCCGGGGCGTGGACGATGACCGTGTTCCCTTGGTCGGCGAGCAGCCGGGCGGTCTCCCAGCCGATGCCGGAGGTGGCACCGGTGACCAGCACGGTCCGGGAGGCGAACGAAACGGCAGAAGACATGAGGAATCCACTCCGGGTATGAGCGAGGGCGGCAGCACTCCGCCGATTGGCGGGACTGCCGTGCGAGCGAAAGCGGCACTGTCGGCGGCGCGCGCCGCCTGGGGCCACTGCGATAAGTGAGGACTACCGGGCTACACGTGGAGCGCAGCCGTGGCGTCGGTGAAGCGGATGCGTCTAGCGCACCGGAAGTGAACAGCGCGCAGAGCCGGGCAGCGCCGTATGAGGCGGCCGGTCGTCGTGGCGCAGATTGCTGTTCACAAGGAGCATTCAAGGAGGCCGGGCCGCCGGGTTCAAGCGACGTGCCACATCCCTGACGCCGCCCTGACACACCGCCGGGTGCCCGCCGATGGCAGTGGTGGTCCTCTCGTACCACCAGGTGGTGAACTCCTACCCCAGTGACGGCGGCTCTACGAGGTCGCCTCGACGAACCTCGGCGCCTCAGCCGGTCTGGTGGTCGCCGCCTCACTGCTGGTCGACTACGTGGTGACGGTAGTGGTCTCGGTTACCTCGGGCGTGGACAACATCATCTTGGCGGTGCCAACGCTCGCGGACGACCGGGTACTGATGGCGATCTCCTTCGTCGCTCTGCTCACGGGGGCGAACCTGCGCGGCGTGCGCGAGAGTCTGACCGTCAGCGCCGCCTCCGCCGGCCCGCCCGGGCCGGATTTCGCATCTGCGATCGATCGATCCGCGCCGTAATGGATGTGGCGATTTCCGACCGTGCGGTGCGGCGCAGGTGGCGCCAAGGTGGCGTGTGTCACTTCCGACGTTTCGTCGGCGGTGCAGCGGACCGCGAGAGAGGAAGTCCTGTCGCATGACTCCCGTTCCGGTACGGCCCGGTATCTACAAGATCCATGCCCACATCATCGGCCCCACCTCCCTGGTGACGGCGACGGAGTACGCCATCAAGTACGGCGCGCCTGTCATCACCGACCGGCTGAACCCCTTGCCGATCGAGCAGGAGTGGCTCATCGAGCCGTTCACGCCCGAGCCGAACGCGCCGTATGTGATCCGTCTCGCCCAGCACGACACCGCGGGCCTGATCGTTCCCGAGGACAAGCTCTTCGTGAACAGCGTCAAGCGCGAGGAGCTGGCCAAGTTCCACTTCGAGCGTGTCATCGGCGGGTTGAAGATCCTGACGGAGAATGAACTCGCCCTGCGCGCCGGGCACCGCGGTGCGCAGATCACGGTGGTCAAGCCCTCGCCGGAGTTCCAGGAGACCTGGACCCTGGAGTTCATCAGCCCGCCGAACGAGGACTGACGCGTCCGAGCGCTGGGCGGCCGGGTGCACCGGCCGCCCTTTCGCGCGTCCTGGTCAGGAGAGCCGGGCCACGGCTTCCTGAACCGTCAGCTCCTGCTCCTGTACCCGGATGCGGATCGGCTTCGGCTTGACGACGACATCGGGCAGCTCACGGGCGTGTCCGAATCCTTGGACCGGCGCTCCACCGAGGTGACGGCGGCCTGGCCGGCGTTCTGACGCGGGTTCAGCTGTCGCGGCTGACAAGAACACCATCCGCTTCGTAGCCAGCAGCCAGGCGGCCGGCATGGAGAGTGCTGGCGCCTGAAGTGGAGTTCGTCGAACGTTCCGGTTCGAGCCCAGTCACGCACGCCGATCCGTTCGCGGCCACCTCCGCGCAGACCTTCACGCACCCGCCCTTCAAGTTCCGGATCTGAACGCGGCGTTCGCGCGCCTGACCGCAGTGTGCGGTGCCGGGTCGGTGTCGCCGCCCGCACCCGGAGCGACCGAAGGTATGCGGTACGCGTACGTCACCGACCCGGAAGGCAACCTCCTCGAGCTGATCGAAACAGCACGGGGCTGACCTAGCGTCAAGAAATCTCAGCTGTCCCGGAGTTGAGGGCCGCCGCGCGCAAGGCAGCTGCCACACGAGCCACCGGATCGGTCGGCTTCTGGGGAAGGTGGGCGAGAAACAGGCGCCGTTGTTCCTGGGGGCTGCCGCGGACGGGCAGGATGCGGACCCCTTGCGGTGCGGCGGAAGCGAGCGCTGCGGGCACCTTGGTCAATCCACAGCCCGCAGTGACCAGTTGGAGCATGGCGAGCCAGTCGCGGGCGGTGTGGGCGATCTCGGGACGCTCGTCCAGCCCTGCCCGCACCCCCATCAGCCGGTCCACGCCCGAGGCGGGACCTGCGATCCAGCGCTGCCCGCGCAAGTCGGCCACGTCCACGAAGTCGCCACGGGCGAGCGGATGCGTCGTGGGCACCGCCAGACACAGGGCGCGTTCGGTGAGGGTCCGCAGAGCGAACGGGGGCGACCCGGCGTCCGGCGACCGGAACGGCGGCGCCGACGCGAGCAGGGCCAGGTCGAGACTGCCGGCGCGCAGGGCGCGCACAAGCACCGGCGCGCCGCCCTCCCGGCCGACGACCTGAATGCCGGGGTCCGCATGACGCAGAGCGGTCAGGGCGCAGGGAACCAGGACGGCACCGGAGCTGGGCAGCCAGCCGAGGCGCACCGTCGCGGCCTGCCCGGGCAGGCCGGACAGCTCTCGCGCGGTGGCATCGATCGCGGCGATCTGCCGGGACACCGTCGACTGCGTATAGCCAAGGGACGCGGCAGCCCCTTCCTCGCCCAGAACGTATTTCGCCTGGGACGTCTCCAGTGGGTCATGGAGACGTCAATGCCGAAGACTCCGGCCGGTCATGGCAGGCATGAAACGCAACGAGTTGATCCACGGATGCCTGGAGATCGGGCCCGCCCGGTTCGGGAAGGGGCCGCCGGAAGGGCCCGGCCACGGGCACCTCGTCGGCGGCCTACCTCACTCGCGGTGCCAGTGCGGTCGGCTTGGCCGGGGTCCGTACGCGAACGCGCCAACTCGGGACACAGGGCATGGGGAGCGTGACCCCCTCGCGCTAAATGCAATGCGTTTGCTTTAAGTTACCGCAGGCCCTACAGTCACCTAACGCAAACATTTAGCTTTTGCCGAACGAGGGCTTGCGCCACTTCAGCTGATCAGGAGACAGATCCGTGTCCGCCGATGAACTCACTCCCCCGGAAGCGGCCCGCTGGGCTGCCCGTACCGGACTCCCGTTGCCAGCCGACCGTCACGACGCGGTCGCGGCCACCGCCAACCACATCCATTCCGTCATCGCCGTCCTGCGGGAACTCGACTTCGGGGACACCCCACCCGCATTCGCCTACCGCGCATGAGAGGAGAAGCACCATGCAGCCGTTCGAACTGTCTCTGACCGCAGCCGCTGACGCGATCCAGGCCCGGCAGCTCTCCCCCGTCGAGCTGGTGGACTCCGTGCTCGACCGCATCGAGAAGGTGGAACCGCACCTTCAGGCCTACGTCGCCGTCATGGCCGAACAGGCCCGCCGGGAAGCCCGCGAGGCCGCGGACGAGGCCTCAGGCGGCCACCTCCGGAGTCCGCTGCACGGCATCCCCATGGGGCTGAAAGACCTGATCAACGTCGCCGGTGTGGCGACGTCAGCCAGCTCCAGGGTTCGCGCGGGCCACCGCGCAGAGGCCGACAGCACCGTCGCCGCGCGCCTGTCGGCAGCCGGTGCGGTCCTCTTGGGCAAGACCCACACCCATGAGTTCGCCTACGGTCTGACCACCCCGCAGACCAACAACGCCTGGAACCGCGACCGGATCGCGGGTGGCTCCAGCGGCGGGTCCGCTGTCGCCGTCGCCGCGGGCGCCGCGACCTTCGGCCTGGGCACCGACACCGGCGGGTCCATCCGGGTGCCCGCCGCGCTCAACGGGGTTGTCGGCCTCAAGCCGACCTACGGCCTCGTTCCCCGCCCGGGCGTCACGTCACTGTCCTGGTCGCTGGACCACGTCGGCCCGATCACCCGGACCGTGGAGGACGCGGCCCTGGTCCTTTCCGTCCTCGCAGGCCACGACCCCCGCGATCCCGCCTCGCTGGTCGCGCCCCGGGCGGACTACCGGCCGGGGGCGGGTGCGGACCTGGCCGGGCTGCGCGTCGGCGTGCCGCGCAACTACTACTTCGACCACGTCGACGCAGAGGTGGAAGCCACCGTGCGGCACGCCATCGACCAGCTTCAGGCCCTCGGCGCGCAGCTCGTCGAGGTGGAGATTCCGATGACGCGCTACATCCAGGCCACCCAGTGGGGCCTGATGGTGCCGGAGGCCACGGCCTACCACGAGCAGACCCTGCGCACAGTTCCCGAGCTGTACCAGGCGGACGTCCGCATCCTCCTCGAAGCCGGTCAACTCATGCCCGCCGGGGACTACTTGCACGCTCAACGCTCCCGCACCCTCATGCGCCAGGCCTGGGCCGGCCTGCTGGACGAGGTTGACGTCATCGCCGCCCCCTCGGTCCCGGCCACCGCGGTGGCGGCCGACGAGGAGGTGATCACCTGGCCCGACGGGACGGTCGAGAACGTCTCCGACGCGTACGTACGCCTCTCGGCCCCGGCCAACATCACCGGCGTGCCGTCCCTGTCCGTCCCGGTCGGCCTCGACGCGGCGGGCCTGCCGGTAGGCATGCAACTGCTCGGCCGCCCCCTCGGGGAAAGCGTGCTGCTGCGGGTCGGTCACGCCTACGAGCAGACCCAGCCGGCCCGCGAACTCGCGCCGGTGGCCTGAGCAGGAGCACGGGCCCGGGCGGAGCGATCCCGCCGGGCCCGTTCCCCGATCCTGTTCGACTCCGCTCGGGGTCGACTTCTCACGACGCGTGGCCGGAGACGGCTCTGGAGCGGGGGCCCGCGGCGGCCCGCGGCCGGGCGGGCCGTGCGGCCGCGGCAGCACGGTCGGCGGAATGGCGGAATCGAAGGCGGCTCGTTTCAGAGGTACGCATCCACACCCTCTAGACGCAACAATTTTGCTTTAAGCTGGTGTCATGAGCCGCCAGATGGTACGCCCCGGCGGGCGCAGCGCCCGAGTCCAGGCATCAGTGCACGCCGCCGTCCGCGAACTCGCGTCGGAGGTGGGCCGGGACGCCCTGACCGTACCGATGGTCGCCCAGCGCGCGGGCGTAACCCCGTCGACGATCTACCGCCGCTGGGGAGACCTGCAGGAACTGATGTCGGACGTGGCGGTCGAGCGCCTGCGCCCCGACACGGCGCCCAAGGACATCGGTGACCTGGCGTCCAGCCTGACCGCCTGGGCCGAGCAGTTCTTCGACGAGATGGCCTCCCCCGCAGGCCGCGCCTACATCCGCGACGCCCTGCTCGGCGACCCGGACGGCAGCAACGCCGGCCGGTGCTCCGCCTATGCCGCCGAGCAGATCGACATCATCCTCACCCGCGCAACCGAGCGCGGTGAGAACACACCCGGCACCGAAACGGTCATCGACCACGTCGTCGCCCCCCTGATGTACCGCATCCTCTTCCGCCCGGACGAACTCGACGCCTCCTACGCCCGCGGACTCGTGGCAACCGTGGTGGCCCCCTCACGCACGGACTCACCCCCTACGGCCTGACCGGCAACCGGGACTCGGCCCTCTCCCGCATCACCGCCGCCCACCCCGGTATCCGCAAGGCGTGGGTTGATGTCGGCTACCGCACCACCGCCATCGACCACAGCACCCGGAGCAGGGCTCCTACCCGTACCAAGCCGGGACAGCGAACGCACCGTGCGGAAGGTACGGGGTGGTGCATCACGGCTCTGGCACGGTGACCCGGGGGCTGTGGGGCTCGTTGACAGATACCGCCGATGACGTCGGAAGAGGAAGAGCCAGCCTGCCCATGAGCACCGACGACTTCCCACCGCAGCCTCCCTCGCCCCTGCCGTTGATGGAGCTGAGTACAGGCTTCTGGGCCTTCAAGACCCTGGCCGCGGCGCATGAGCTCGGGCTGTTCGCCGGGCTCGACGAGCTCGGGTCCGCGACCGTGCCACAGGTCGCCGCGAAGCTGGAGATCGCTGACCGTCCCGCCCGGATGCTGCTCACCGGATGCGCAGCGCTCGGTCTCCTGGAGACGGGAGACGGCGGGGCCTTCGCCAACAGCGCTCTGGCGGCGGCCTACCTGGTGCCTTCCCGGCCGTACTACTTCGGCGGCTGGGTCCGGATACTGGACCGGCGGCTCTATCCAGGGTGGGGACGCCTGACCGAGGCCCTGCGTACGAACGCACCCACCACCTGGGACCCGCGGACGCAAGAGAGCCTCTTCTCGGGCGAGGACCCGGCGCTCCTCGAAACGTTCTGGCAGGCCATGCACAGCCTGTCCTCCTCCACCGCACGTCGGCTGGCCCGGGCAGCCGGTCTCGGTTCGTACCGGCGCCTGCTGGATGTGGGCGGCGGCTCCGGTGCGTACGCGATCGAACTCTGCCGGGCCCATCCGAGCCTGCGCGCTACCGTCTTCGACCTGCCGCACGTGTGCCCCATCGCCGCGGCGCACGCCGCCGAGGCCGGGTTGGGCGAGCGCATCGCCGTCCACCCCGGCGACTTCCTCAACGACGCCTCCCTGCCGCCGGGACACGACTTGATCCTGCTCTCCATGGTGCTGCACGACTGGGACGAGCCCACGGGGCGGGCACTGCTGACCAAGTGCCATGCGGCGCTCCCGCCCGGGGGTGCTGTCGTGATCAGCGAACTGATGGTCGACGACGACCGGTCGGGGCCCGTGGCCGCGGCTCTGATGGGCCTGAACATGCTCGTCGAAACCGTCGGAGGGGAGAACTACACCGCTGCCGAGTACAGCCGGTGGCTGACCGGGACGGGCTTCCAGCAGCCCCGGACCGTTCTGCTCGACGCTCCCGGAGCCAATCAGGCACTGGTCGCCGTCCGAAGCTGAAGGGCTGCCGCGACCGAGCGACCCTCTCCGCAGGCGCTGCGAAGTCCGGCATGGAACGTCCCGTTCGAGGGACTCTCCGGCTGAATCGCTCGGTCCGTGGGGACATCCAAGGAGACGCCGCGCACGGCCGACCGCACCGATCGGAACGGAGAGCCCGATCATGCCCTCACGAAACGACGCTCACTTTCCCGACTTCTCCACCTTCATCGACAGCGTGAACTCCGCGGGCCACGAGCCCTTCACCGCGGCTCACCCCACAAGTCCCGTGGGCGCCGAGGAGTTCGACGCGATGAGGGCGCACATCCAGTCCCTCTACCGCGGCATCGAGGACGTGCCGCACAGCTTCGTCGACGACAACGGCCAGGTCTTCGACTGCGTCCCGGTGGAGCGTCAGCCCGCGCTGCGCGGTACCACGAGCGCCCCGGCCGCCCCGGCCGACGCTCCCGCCGGGCCCGGCCCCCGCGTCACCCCGCAGAGCCTGCCGCTGCTCCCGCAGCTGAGGTCCGACCGCATCGACAAGTTCGGGCACGCCATGTCGTGCCCGCCGGGCACGATCGCCTTGCGCCGGGTCACTCTGGACGAACTGGCCCGCAGGGGCACCCTGCGGGACTTCTTCCGGAAGAGCCCGCTGGGCACGGGCCGGCATCCACGGCTGGGCCCGCAGATCCAGTCGGGGGTGCACAAGTACGCCCACGCCTACCAGGTCACCGACAACCTCGGCGGCCACAGCTTCATCAACGTCTGGGATCCCGGCATCGGCGGCCAGGTCTTCTCGCTCTCGCAGCACTGGTACGCGGCGGGCTCACCGGTGCAGACCGCCGAATGCGGCTACCAGATCTATCCGGGCAAGTACGGCACGACCCAGCCGTGCCTCTTCATCTACTGGACGGCCGACGGCTATCAGCACACCGGCTGCTACAACCTCGACTGCTCCGCCTTCGTCCAGACGAACTCGGCCTGGGCCTTCGGCGGCACACTGGCCCCGGTCAGCGTCTCGGGCGGCGCGCAGTACGAGCTGGAGGTCGCCTGGTACTTCAACGGCGGCAATTGGTGGCTCTACCTCGGCGGCACCGACGCGGGCCACGCCGTGGGCTACTACCCGGGTTCCCTCTACGGCAGCGGCCCGCTCGCGAGCGGCGCGGCGGCGGACATCGACTACGGCGGCGAGGTCGTGGACAACACGGCATGGCCCGCGATGGGCAGCGGCGCCTTCGCCGAAGCCGGCTGGCAGTTCGCGGCGTACCACCGCGACGTCTACTACTACCCCGCGTCGGGCGGAGCCGTGCAGGCGTCCCTGACCGCCTCCCAGCCCTCCCCCAACTGTTTCACCTCCGTCGTGAACCAAGCCGCCGACCCGTGGAACGAGTACTTCTTCTACGGCGGCCCGGGTGGCACGGGCTGCTCGTGACGACAACGCTCGCCGATCACCTGGCCGGGTCCGCTGGGGCCCGCCGCGCAGGGCACATCACTTTCCCGGACGGTGCGGTTCGGTACGAATGCGGCGTCCTTCTCTCCGGCGCTCTTGTCGCGCTCAGGCGGGGGTGACGAGGAGGCCGCCGACGAGAGTGTGGGTGGGGTTGAGGTCGCGCAGGGTGCTGCGAGGGCAGTGGGCGGGGTCCTGGTCCCAGATGGTGAGGTCGGCGAGGCGGCCGGGGGTGAGACTGCCGCGCAGGTGGTGTTCGCCGAGCAGTCGGGCGGCGCAGGTGGTGTGCAGGGCGACGGCTTCGTCGTAGGTGATGGCGTGTTCGGGGCCCTGGACGCCGATGACCGTCTGCCGGGTGGTCATGCCCCACACGGAGCGCATCGCGCCGAACTGGCCGACAGGGAAGTCCGACCCGGCGGCGACCAGAGCGCCCTGGTCGAGCCAGCCGCGGGCGGGGAACAGCGCGGCCACGCGTTCCGGGCCCCAGAACCCCGTCTCCACCTCGGCGGTGTCGTGCAGCAAGGGCTGTTGGATGGTGACGGGAACGCCCAAGTCGACGGCGCGTGCGCGCTGTTCGGGGCCGGCCAGGCCGCCGTGCTCCATCACCAGCGTACCGGCGGGCAGACCGGGGTTGCGAGCGAGGGCGCGTTCGTAGACGTCCAGGAGGACACGGACCGCGCGGTCGCCGTAGGCGTGGGTGCCCACCCGCCAACCGCGCCGGACCACGGCCTCGACGGCCCCGACGAGCGCGTCGGGCTCCCAGGTCAGGGTTCCGGAGAAGGTGTGGTCGCAGGCGTAGGGCGCTTCGGTGGCCCCGGCTTCCAGCCCGCCGTCGAGGCCGAACTTCACTCCCCACACCCGCAGCCACGGGTCGGAGCTGTAGCGCCACTGCTCCATCGCGTCGAGCAGGTCCTCCACCTGAGCCGCGTCGGTCAGGCCGATCGCCGAGATCAGGGCACGGACCCGGGTGCTCAGCGCCCCCGCTTCACGGGCGGCCAGGAGCGTGACGTAGTCGTCGGGTGAGACCGCGCAGTCGCGCACCGTACCGATACCGGTGGCAGCGTACCGACTGCCCCCAGGTGAGGCCGTCCCGCTGCATCCGGAGGCAGTCGGCTTCGCCGGTCACTACGACTTCGACATCGACGTCCTGGCCGCCTACCGGCCCACCGGAAAAGGCCGGGTCGAGAGGCAAGTCCTGATCGTCCGCGACCACGTTCTGTCTGGCCGGTCCTTCTCCTCCATCGAGGAGAAGGACGCCGCATTCACCGCCTGGGTGCCTCACCGGCGGGCCCAGATCCACAAGACACACCGGGACGTCATCGGCGAGCGGGCGGCCCGCGATCACGTGGCCCTCCGGCCGCTGCCGCCCACCCCGTATCTGGTGGCCGAACGGCACCTGCGGCCGGTCGGCAAGGACTGTCTGGTCGCCTTCGGCGGCAACCTCTACTCGGTGCCGGCCCGTAAGGTCCGTCCCCGGCAACTGGTGGAGATCCGGGCCACGAAGTCGCAGGTCACGCTGCACTCGACAGCCCCCGACAACGGCGGCGAGACGCTGCTGGCCATCCACCCGCGGGCAGTTGGCCGCGGAGTCCGCGTCGTCGACGAAACGCATTGGGGCGGCTTGCCCACCGGCAAGGGACGCCGGACCACCACTGGCGACGTTCCCACCCAGCCCCGCCGCGAGCGTCCAGGCGGTGAGGCAGCCGGTTCGCCCGGAGTCGGCAAGACCCACATCGCGCTGGCGGTCGCGGCCTGCCGGGCCGGATACTCGATCTACTCCACCAGCCTCGACGACATGGTCCGCAACCTCAAGGCAGCCGAGGCGGCCGGACGTCTGACCAGCAAGCTGGGCTCCTACCTGCGGCCGAGCGTTCTCGTGGTCGATGAAGTTGGTTACCAGCCCCTCGAACGCGCCGAGGCGAACCTGGTCTTCCAGGTCATCTCGAAGCGCTACGAAAAGGGTTCCATCATCCTGACCTCGAACAAGACCTTCAGCGAGTGGGGCCAGGTCTTCGGGGACGAAGTCCTCGCCACTGCGATCCTCGACCGCCTCCTGCACCACTGCGAAGTCGTCGCCATCAACGGTCCCAGCTACCGGCTGAAGAACCGCCTCAAGGCCATCGAGCGCGAGACGGAAGTCGCCTGATCCGGGAGTTCAATCCTGGCCCAGCTCCTCGCCCGGCGGGATGAAGGCGTCGGCGCTGTCGGCATCGTCAACATGCCCGTGAGCGTCCATCGTGATGGCCGTTGCCCGGCCCTGCGAGGTGATCAGCCACGCGAGTACCTGTTCCGTGAGCGGGGTGTTCCCCGGGCCCTCGTCTTTCCAGTAGGCCCGCCACCCGCCACCAGGAACTGCGGCGACGACCTGGTCGGCCTTCTCAAGGTGGGAGAAGTCCTCGTAGTCCGTGACGGGACGCATGGCGCCTCGCTTGGGGTCGACGACAAGCGCCGTTCCAGTTGCCGGGTCCCATGCCTCCACCCGCACCATGCGGCCGATCTCGGTCTCGGTGCCATTGAAGATCGCGGTCCAGCCAGTCTGATTGAAGTAACGAAGGTCCACCGCCCCATCTTCTCGCAGGGCGATGAGCGCAGCGGGCGGCTACTTGCTCTGCACGTTCATCCGTACGCACCTCTGCACATAGGCAAGTACGCCGACACCGACCTGCTGAAGGGTGTCGTAAGGCGCTCCCGCGCCGAGCGGAAAGGTGTGAGTGACCGTACCGGTGTCGGGGGCGATCTGGGCGTAGGTGAACCGGTCCCGGGGCGAGGGTTCGTCCGAGCCCGGGGTGGCGGGCTCGCGCAGCACGGTGTGGATGTGGTGGTCGCCGAGAGAGAGCCGGGGCACGGCGGCGGAGCGGACCGTGGTGTCCCACTTCAGGTCGCAGCCCCTGCCGTCGCGCCGTACGTCGACCCGGCTCATGCCTCCGGTGAACGGAGCGGACGGCGGCACGCTCGGTCCGGCGTCCGGGGGCAGCGCGGGGTAGGGGTAGCCGTACGTGCTGGCCACGTAGACCGAACGCCCGGCACCGATGGGCGAGTTCTCACTTCCACTGCCGCCTGCTTTCAGTACCGGCACCTTGCAGACCGGTGTGCCGTCGCCGGTGCGGTAGACGAGGAGGTTGACGGTCGGGGCGGCGTTGTCGACGAGCGTGACGTAGTCGGTTCCGGTGCGCGGGCCGAAGAAGGTCGGCGTGGAGCCGGTGCCCCAGCTCAGCTGGCCCGGTTTGCGGCCCGGTCCCCGGTCGTACGCCTGCCGCCAGCGGATGTGCGGGGTGCCGTCGGCCGCGGCGGTCAGCAGGTAGGTCGCGTGCGTGGTGGAGACCAGGGTGCCTTGCGGGGCGGTGGAGGTGCTGTTGGCGATGTGCTCACCGGCAGGCAGAGCGAGGGTTCTCACCGCCCCGGTGCGGTCGTCGGCGAATCCGGCGACGCCGCCTCCGGTGGCGAACCATACCCGGCCGTGCCAGTCCGGGGACAGGCCCACCACCGCGTCCCCCGCGGGTACCGCGCGTGCCAGGGACAGCGAACGGTCCACGTACAGCTGCCAGGTGCCGTCCGGGGCCTTGCGGTGGGCGACGCGCAACAGGTCGCGGTTGCCGTCGACGACCACCAGGCGGTCCCGGTTGTCGAGGTACGCGTAGACCCCGCCGAGCAACGAGCCTTTGGTGAGCGGGAGATGGGCGAGCGGCGCTCCCGTCCTCGGGTCGAGGAGATACGCCGTGGGGATGCGCCCGGCGTGGGTCGTGCACAGGGCGACGGGGTGGCCGTCGGATCCGTCGAGCACGGTCGGGCAGGCCGCGGCGAGCGCGGTCAGGTGCGAGGTGAGCGGGCCGGTGCCGGGTCCGGGCAGGCGGGTGGCATCGGACGATCCGGTGTCGGCATGCATGGTGGCGGTGCCGTCCGGTCCCGCGTACGGGTTGTGCGGCGGCAGCGGCACCCGGTCCGGGCAGGCGGTGGCCGAGGCCGCGCCGACGGAGAACAGCACAGCCGCCGCGACGGCGGCGACGCGCAGGGAAATGACAGATCGCATGGGCACTCCCGTCCTGGGCAACCCTGCTGATCTGCCCGCGCGGGCGCCCACGGACACGTGACGGACGGCGGTCACCGGGCCGGGCAGCCGACGAGCCCGGTCATCCGCTCCGCCACGCCGTACCGTTCCGCTGCGTCGACACCGCCCCTCGTATCCGCGCGGGTGCAGCCCCTTTCGGGGTGAGCAACGACGGGGCGCTGGGCATGGCCCGGGCGGTCGCCGGTGGAGCCCGGTTCCCACTGCTGGTCCTGGTCACGACCGGCCCTTCCGGCGGGCTGGTGGTGCTGGAGGGCCACCTCCGCCTGACCGCGTACATGCTGTGCCCCGACCGGCTGCCGCCGGAACTGGAGGTGCTGGCCGGCTCGTCGCCGGGTATGACCGGCTGGGGCTGCTGGGGCCTGTGCCGTGAGAGTTCGGGGCGCCTTCGACAACGGGGCCGCGGCCCGTTCCCCGTCCGGGGCGGTCGGACCGCCCGTCTCACCGCCGCAGTACGTCCGGGTTCGCGCAGTGGGCCAGCGGCTCGCCGCGCAGGTGGCGGCCGACCTCGGCGGCGACGCTCGCCGCCGCCTTGTGCGCGACCTGCCGGCTGCCGCCCGCGATGTGCGGGGTGAGGACCACGCCCGGCGTGGTCAGCAGGCGTGAGCCGGCGGGGACGGGCTCCTCGGGGAAGACGTCCAGGCCTGCTCCGGCGAGTTGTCCGGAGTCCAGGGCGTCGCACAGGGCGTCGTAGTCCAGCAGCGCTCCGCGGGCGCAGTTGACGAGGACGGAACCGCGCGGCATCGCGGCGATCCGGTCGCGGTTGATCATGCCGGTCGTCTCGTCGGTGACGCGGGCGTGGAGGGAGACGATCCGGGAGCGGGTGAGGAGCTCGTCCAGGGTGACCTGTTCTGCGACGCCGTGCAGGGCCTGTGCCTCGACATAGGGGTCGTGGACGAGCACATGGGCGCCCATGGCGGCCAGCACCTTGGCGACCCGGCTGCCCACGGCCCCGTACCCGACGAGGCCGACCGTGCAGCCCTCGATCTCGATGCCGCACCTCTCGTAGTCGAAGTAGTCGCCGCGCCAGACGCCCTCGCGCAGGTCGGTGTGGGCGTCGCCGACGCCGCGTGCGGCGGCGAGCAGCAGGGTGAGCGTGTGCTCGGCGGTGGCGGTGGCGTTGCGGCCCGGGGCGTAGCAGACGGCGACGCCGTGCCGGGTGGCCGCTTCGAGGTCGGCGTTGACGGGGCCGCCCCGGCTGACGCAGAACAGCTCCAGATCGGGGCAGTTGGCCAGGATGCGTTCGGTGAGCGGGGCGAGCTGGGTGACGCAGACCTTCACGCCGCGCAGGGCCTCTATCATCTCGTCCTCGCTTCCCGACGCCTCGCGGACCTCGGCGACCGGGCCGAACGGGGCGTGCGGCCAGGGCAGGGTGTGCTCGCGGACGTCCACGGTGCCGTCGGTGGCCTCCAGGACGGCGCCGGACAGCAGGGACGGGAGGACGAAGTGGTCGCCGGCGGCGAGGACGGGGGTGCTCATGCGGGGGCTCTTTCCGTGGTGCGGTGACGGTCGTCAGGAATGTGCGGTGCGGGCGGGGAGCGGCACGTTGAGGCAGAGGAGGGAGGCGCGGCCGTCCTTCAGCCGCAGGACGGTGAGGGCGGTGTTGTGCAGCTGCGGGAAGGCAGTGCGGTACGCGCTGAGCGGGATGCCCAGGTGGCGGCAGAGAAGGAGGCGCAGGAGCGTGGAGTGCGCGACGACGAGGATCCTGCCGTCCGGGTGCGCGGCGGCCATCTCGGCGAGGCAGGCCGACGCCCGGTCCGCGGCGGCTCCGGGGGCCTCGCCTCCGGGGAGGTGGTGGGTGTCGGGGTCGGCGAGGAAGGCGTCGAGCAGGTCCGGGAACGCCTCACGCATCTCGGCCCTGGTCATGCCTTCGCCCTTGCCGAAGTCGAGTTCACGCAGCCGCTCGTCGAGCCGGTGCGCGAGGCCGTTCGCCTGGGCGGCGAGGGCGGCGGTGAGCCGGGCGCGGGAGAGCGGGGAGCTCCACACCCCAGTGAGGTCCGCGGTGCGGGACCAGTCGGCCAGGGCCGCGGCCTGCTCGTGGCCGCGCGCGGTGAGGGCGACGTCGCTGCGCCCGGCGTAGCGGTTCTCGGCGTGCCAGACGGTCTCGCCGTGGCGTACGAGGATGAGGTCGGTCATGGTGCTGTTCTCCTGCGGGCGTGTTCTGCCACGGCCTGGTCCAGCCAGCCGCGTCGGGCGAGTTCGTCGACGAAGCGGAGGTAGGCGGAGGTGTGGTGTGCGGTGCGGGCCGGGTCGGGGGTGATCTCCTCGCCGGCGCGGACCATGCGGGCGATGGCCTCCTGGAGGGTGGCGCCGGCGGACGTGGCGGCCAGGACCGCCATGCCGACGGCGCTCTCGGCCTGGAGGGGCAGCCGGACCGTGCGGCCCAGTACGTCGGCGCGCAGCCGGTTCCAGTAGGGGTTGCGGGTGCCGCCGCCGGTGAGGGTCAGCGGGCCGTCCACGGGTGCGCCCAGGTGGTCGAGGTAGTCGAAGCAGAGCCGTTCGACGCAGGCGACGCCGAGGAGGAAGGCGTGGAACTCCTGGGCGCGGGTGGGGGTTTCGCCGAGGACGAAGGGGTGGGCGTCCGGTGCGCGGAAGGGGAAGCGCTCTCCCCCGGCGGAGACCAGTGGGTAGGCGACCGCGTCCCAGTCCTTTCCCTGGGCCTGCCGGGTCAAGGGCGTGAGTTCCGCGCGGTCGAAGTGCCGGGAGAGGACGCCGGCGCCGCTGCCGGAGGCGCCGCCGGGCAGCCACTGCCCGTCCGGTCCCCGGTGGCAGTAGACGACTCCGGCCGGGTCGCGGACCAGGTGCGGGCTGGTGCCTTTGAGGACGAGGGTGGTGCCCAGCACGGAGTTCCAGGCGCCCGGCCGTACGGCCCCGGCGCCGATCTGCGCGGCGCAGCCGTCGGTCATGCCGGCGACGACGGTGGTTCCTTCGGGGATGCCGGTGGCCCGGGCGGCGTCGGCGCAGACGGTGCCGAGCACGCTTCCGGGGCGTACGACGTCGGGCAGCAGACCCGACGGGATCTCAAGTCGGGCCAGTTCTCCGGTCGGCCACCGCTCCTGGAGAAGGTGGTAGCCGGTCTTCAGGGCGTGACTGGCGTCCGCGGCCACCTGGTGCCCCGTCAGCCGCCAGGTGATGAGGTCCACTTGATGCAGGAGCCTGGCTCCTGGCGCTGCGGCCTGGTGGTCGAGCAGCCACAGCAGCTTCGGAAGGGCCCAGGAGGGCTGCATGCTGCGGTAGCCGAGCTCCTGCCAGACCGGCTCCCCGACAGCGTTGACTCGTACGGCCTGTTCGCTGGCGCGCCCGTCGTCGTACATCAGGCCCGGTGTGAGCGGGGCGCCGTGGGGGTCGGCGAGGAGGACGGTGCCGGAGGTGCCGTCGACGGCGAGGCCGCGGACGCGCTCGGGTGCGATGCCGGCCAGTGCCTCGCGGCAGGTGGCGGCCAGTGCGCTCCACCACTGTTCCGGGTCCTGCTCGTGGCGCTCGCCGGCGCGGTGGCTGTCGAGGGGGCGGGCGGCGGCCGCGAGGATGTGGCCGTCGCCGTCCACGGCGACGCAGCGGGCGCTCTGGGTGCCGAGGTCGAGGCCGAGCCAGACGGGGCCGGCGGCGGGGCGGTCAGGCACGGGTGCCTCCCGGGACGGCGTCGACGGGCGGGGCCTGCCGGGGGAAGGGCGGTAGCGCGGGCGTGGTGGGCCGGGCCGTGGTCCGGGGCTGCCATCCCGCGTCGTGGGCGAGTGAGCGCCAGCGGAGGAAGTCCTCGTACACGTCGGCGTAGAGCCGGGCCCGGGCCGGGTCGGGTTCCCAGCGGTCCCGCATGCGCACGGAGGCGGCGACGGCGCTGCGCAGGTCGGGCTGGTCGCCGGAGAGCACGCGGGCGGTCAGGAAGGCGCCCTTGGCGCCGAGTTCGGTGTCGCGGGACCTGGCGGTGGGCACGCCCGTGACGTCGGCGATCAGCTGACACCAGGCGTCGCTGTTGGCACCGCCGCCGCACAGGCGCAGCTCGGTGGCGTCCGCGCCGGACGCGGCGAGCGAGTCGCGCAGCGCGAGCGAGAGTCCGTCGAAGACGGCGCGGGCGAGGTCGGCGCGGGTGTGTTCCAGGGACAGGCCCCAGAACGTGCCGCGGGCGCGCGGATCGAGGAAGGGGGCCCGTTCGCCCGCCGGGGAGAGGTAGGGCAGGAACATCGGCCCGTGGCCGGTGGGCGGGGAGCGGAAGGCCAGCTGCGCGAGCTCCGGAGGGCCGGGGAGCCCCAGGGTGCGCGCGGCCCAGTCCAGGACTTCCACGCCGTTGAGGGTGGGGAAGGCGCGCAGGACGTTGCCGTTCCCGTGGCCCGCGATGGTGACGCCGCACGGTGCGCCGGTGGTGTCCACGCTCTCGCGGACGATCTCCGTGCACAGGGTGGTGCCGAGGATGCCACAGGCCTGTCCGGGGTCGATGACACCGACGCCGCGCGCGGTGGCGGCGATGTCGTAGGGGGCCATGACGACGGGCAGCCCGGCGGGCAGCCCGAGGAGCCCGGCCGCCTCGGTGGTCAGGTGGGCGAGGCACTCCCGCTCCCCCAGGACCTCGGGCAGCAGCCCGCGGAGCGCGGCGAGGCCGAAGAGGTCGAGGACGGCGGGGTCGTAGTCGCCGGTGGTGTGGTCGAGGAAGGGCGCGGACGCGTCGGACGCGTCCGCGGCCGCGATGCCGGTGAGGCGGAGGAACAGCCAGCCGGCGGCGGTGAGTACGGAACGGGAGCGCTTCAGACGGTCGGGGTCGTGAAGGGCGAACCAGGTGAGGATCGCGTTGGGCATGCCCGTGCAGGTGAGGGAGCCGTTGCGGCGGAACGCCTCGTCCAGGACACCCTCGTCCCGCCAGCGGCGGACGATGCCGCCCGCCCTGCCGTCGGACCACAGGACGGCGGGCCCGGTGGGCCGGCCGTCGCCGTCCACGAGCCAGGCGCCGTCCCCCTGGGCCGTGAAGGCGAGCATCCGCACCGGGTCCGCCGACTCGGACAGCACACTGCGGACGGTGGCGGCCACGGCGTCCCACACGGCGTTCATGTCCTGTTCGGCCCGGCCCGGGCAGGGGCGGTGCACGGCGGTGGCTTGGCGGGAGACTGCTGTCTCCTTGCCCCGGTCGTCGAAGACGACCGACTTGATCATCGTGGTGCCGACATCGACGGCGAGTACCGACATGGCGGGGCTCACCGTCCCCCGTCAGGAGCGTTCGTCATCGAAGCTCCCCTTCTCCTCGTGACGGAGCGGCGCGCGGTGGCGGCCGGATCCGTGGTCGTCCTGTGTGAAATGCATGCAACTCCCGTACGGAAACCGCGTCAACGGACTCCGGCATGTTCGCAGCGGGGACGGCCTCGCCCGTGTGGCATCGCAGGCAGGAGGCCTGGAGTACCGGGCGAAGGGCCGCAGGCAGTGATGCGATGTCCACGAGAAGATAACGTGGCGACATCACACGGTGGCGGTCGCGGAGGGGTACGGAAATGGACAGGATCGACGTCCGGGAGGACAGGCGCCGCCAGATCCGGGAGGCCGTCGTCGGCGGGGGTTTCGTACGGGCCTCGGAGCTGGCCGAGCGGTTCGGCGTCAGCTTGATGACCGTCCACCGCGACCTGGACGCCCTCCAGGCGCAGGGCTGGCTGCGCAAGGTGCGCGGCGGGGCGACGACGCTGCCGTCGGCACAGTTCCACGGCAGCGTCGGCGAACGCATGACGAGCATGGCCCGGACCAAACAGGCACTGGCCCGGGCGGCGGCCACCCTGCTGGTCCCCGGGCAGACGGTGCTGGTCGACGACAGCACGACCTGCCTGGCCCTCACCCACCGCTTCGCGGACCACGCCCCGCTCACCGTCGTCACCAACTCACTGCCGGCGATCACCACACTGGCGAAGGAACCGGGCATCTCCCTGATCGGGCTGGGCGGCACGTACTTCCCGGCCTACGACGCGTTCATGGGCCTGCACACCGCGGACAGCGTCCGGGCCTTCCGCGCCGACGTGCTCTTCCTGTCGACCACGGCGATAACCAACGGCCGCTGCTACCACACCTCTCCGGAGACCACACAGGTCAAGCGCGCGATGATGGAGAGCGCGGCACGCACGGTCCTCCTCGTCGACCACACGAAGTTCGCCAAGGAGGGCCTCTACGCGCTCGCGCCACTGGGCGCGTTCGACTTGGTCGTCGTCGACGAGGGCCTGCCGGGCAAGGAGTTGCGGGCACTGCGGGAGAGCGGCACGGAAGTGATGCTGGTGCCGCAGGCGTGACGGCGGCCCAGCGGATGCCCGACGCGGCCCCCATGCCACGCGGTCGGTCCGGCCGGGGCATGCGCGGACCGTCCCCCACCCAAGCCACCGGCGCGTGCTCGACCTGGTCTACGCCACCTCGCCGCTCCTCGCCGGCGTCGGCGGACGCTGCTTCACCGACTGCAACGAGTCCGACGTCGACGACGTCGGAGATGCACACGACGGCATCACCCATCCCCGACTCACCCGCCCACCGCAGGCCCGACGAGTCCCGCCCCGGCGTGCGTCGGCGTGTCCGGAACGCGGTGGATCGCCGTGCGCGTCGCGGTGAGCGGGAGGCCCGTGGCACCGTGCCGTGCGGCGACTATCTCCGCCGCGATGGACAGGGCCGTCTCCTGCGGTGTGCGGCCGCCCAGGTCCAAGCCGATGGGAGCACGCAGCCTGGCCAGCTCGACATCGCTGACGCCGGCTTCGCGCAACCGCCGGACACGGTCGGCATGGGTGCGGCGCGAGCCCATCGCGCCGACGAACGCGACCGGGAGGCGCAGGGCGACCCGCAGCAGCGGCACATCGAACTTGGCGTCGTGGGTGAGGACGCACAGCACCGTCCGCGCGTCGGTGGCGGTACGGCGCAGATAGCGGTGCGGCCAGTCGACCACGACGGCATCCGCCTCCGGGAAGCGGGCCGCCGTGGCGAACACGGGGCGCGCGTCGCACACGGTGACGTGGTAGCCGAGAAACTTGCCGACCCGGACCAGCGCGGCCGTGAAGTCGACCGCCCCAAAGACGATCATGCGCGGTGGTTCGAGGCCCGACTCGACCAGGAGCGTCACTCCGCCGGGGCAGTGCGCTCCGTCCTGCGACAGCTCGACGGTGCCGGTGCGGCCCGCGCCGAGCAGAGCACGCGCCTCGGCCGCGGCCGTGCGGTCCAGCTCCGGCCGGCCGCCGAGACCTCCCTCGTACGACCCGTCGGGCCGGACGAGCAAGACCCCGTCCAGGAGTTCGGCCGGTCCCCGGACGACCCTGGCCAAAGCCACCGCCTCGCCGCGGACGGCGGCCGTCAGCGCCCGGGAGAGCACCTCCCGGCCCGGTGCGGCCGCGGGGAACGGGGCGGCCACGACCTCGACGGTACCGCCGCAGGTCAGCCCTACCGCGAAGGCGTCGTCGTCGCTGTATCCGAACCGTTCCCGGAGTACCACCCCGTCCTGGAGTGCCTGGACGCACAGGTCGTACACCGCCGCTTCCACGCAGCCCCCGGAGACCGAGCCGACGGCCCGGCCTCGGTCGTCCACGGCAAGGGCGGCGCCGGGGCCGCGCGGGGCGCTGCCGCTCACCGCCACGACGGTGGCGACGGCGAAGTCCCGTCCCTGTGCGGCCCACCGGGCCAGTTCCTCAGCGATGTCCAGCACGGTCCCGTTCCTTCTGCGCGGTGGCGGACGTCAGGACGCGGTCGGGCCGGATCGGCAGGTCCCGGTGGCGTACTCCGGTCGCGTGCCAGATGGCGTTGGCGACCGCTGCGGCGGACCCCACCGTGCCGATCTCGCCGATGCCCTTGATCCCGATCGGGTCGTCCGGGTCCGGGTCGTCCAGCCAGTCCACCTCGATGGCGGGGACGTCCGCGTGGGCCGCGATGTGGTAGCCGGCGAAGTCGGAGTTGACCACGTCGCCCGAGGCGGCGTCCCGGACGGCCTCCTCGTGCAGGGCCATGGACAGGCCCCAGATCATGCCGCCGGTCAGCTGGTTGCGGGCGGTCAGGGGGTTGACGATCCGGCCCGCGGCGAAGATGCCGAGCATGCGCCGTACGCGGATCTCACCGGTGCCCGGATCGACGGCGACCTCGGCGAACTGTGCCCCGTACGCGTGCCGTTCGTACGCGGCGAGGGCGCTGACCGCCTGCGCCGTGTCGGAGCGCACGGTGAGGCCGTCCGGCGGGACGGCGGCGCCGAGGGCGAGGCGCTCCCGCAGCTCGCGTGCCGCGAGCGTGACCGCCCAGCCCCAGGAGCGGGTCCCCATGGAACCGCCCGCCAGCCACGCGTTGCCGAAGTCGCTGTCGGCGATGAGCACGCGTACCCGGTCGGGCGTCACCTCCAGCTCGTCCGCGGCCAATTGGGTCAGGGCGGTGCGCGCGCCCGTTCCGATGTCCGCCGCGGTGATGCGCACGGTGAAGGTGCCGTCCGCCTCCGCCGTAGCGGCGGCGGTCGCGGGGAAGGCACCCGCGAAGAAGCTGGACGCCGCCGTGCCGGTGCCGACGAGCCAGCGGCCGTCACGGCGCACGCCGGGCCGCGGGTCGCGCCCGGCCCACCCGAAGCGGCGGGCTCCTTCGGCGAAGCAGTCGAGCAGGCGGCGTCCGGCGAAGGGCAGCCCGGAGACGGGACCGGCGGAGGGTTCGTTGCGGGCCCGCAGGGCGATCGGGTCCACACCGCAGTGCTCGGCCAGCTCGTCGATCGCGCATTCCAGGGCGAACGACCCGGGGGCCTCGCCCGGCGCGCGCATGTACGTCGGAGTGGGGACGTCGAGAGCTACCACACTGTGGACGGTGCGGTGGCCGCTCGCGTCGTACATGGAACGCCCGTAGGTGGCACTCGGCTCGACGAACTCACGGACCGTGGAAGTGGCACTCAGCGCCGTGTGCTCCAGGGCACGCAGCCGGCCGTCGGTGTCGGCTCCCAGCCGGACGCGCTGGGCGGTGGGGCTGCGGTGGCCGATGAGCGAGAACATCTGGGACCGGGTGAGCGCGGCGCGGACGGGCCGCCCGAGCACGGTCGTCGCCATGACCGCGAGGATGAGGTGCGGGCGGACCTGGGCCTTGGAGCCGAAGCCGCCGCCGACGTGCTCGGACCGCAGGTGCACCGAGGCGGGGTCGAGGCCGAAGAGCTGGGCGAGGTCCCGCGCCGTCGCGTACGCGCCCTGGGTGGTGTCGGCGACCTCGAGCCGCCCGCCGTCCCAGCGCGCCATGGCCGCGTGCGGCTCCATCGGGTTGTGATGCTCCTCCGCGGTGGTGTACCGGGCGTCCACCACCACGTCGGAACCGGCGAGTTCGGCCTCCACGTCACCCTTGTCCGTACGCGGCGGCCTCCCTGCGACCAGTACCTCCGGCGTGTACGCGGCGGGGTGGCCGGGGCGGAAGCCCACGTCGTGCGATTCGGCGTCGTACGTGATGACGAGCGCCTCCGCGGCCTCCCTGGCCTGTTCGGGGGTCTCGGCCACGACGAAGGCGACCGGCCAGCCCACGTGCGGCACGCGGTCGTGCTGGAGGACCTGCGTGGTGGTGTCGGGCCCGAAGGTGCCGACGAAGTCCTCCTTCAGGCGCGGCGCGTTGCCGTGATGCAGGACCGCGAGCACGCCGGGCATCTTCAGGACGGGGGCGTCGTCCACGGAGCGGATGCGGCCGCGGGCCACCGTGGACACCGCTATCCAGCCGTGGGCGAGTTCGGCGGCGGGGAAGTCTGCCGCGTAACGGGCCGCGCCGGTGACCTTGTCGCGGCCCTCCAGGCGGACGTGTGACGTGCCGACGGCCCTGGTCACGGGTCCGGTGGTCGTTGCCGTGGTCATCGAACGGTCTCCTCGGCGAGTTCTGTCAGGACGCTGACGACCAGGTTGCGCATCAGCGGCAGCTTGTAGCCGTTGTGCCGCAGGGGCCGGGCGGCGGCCAGTTCGGCATCGACGGCGGCCGCGAACGCCTCGGCGTCGGCCGGTCCCCCGGTCAGGACGCGCTCGGCCCGCCGGGCCCGCCACGGGCGGGAGGCCACGGCGCCGAAGGCGAGACGCACCTCGCGCACGATGCCGTCCTGGACGTCGAGGGCGGCCGCGAGCGAGCCGATCGCGAAGGCGTACGACGCGCGCTCGCGTACCTTGCGGTAGCGGGAGGCGGCAGCGATCGGCGCCGGCGGCAGGACGACGCCGGTGATCAGCGCTCCGGGCGGCAGCGCGGTCTCCAGCTGCGGGGTGTCCCCCACCGGGCGGTAGAACTCGGCGAGTGGCAACTCGCCCGGTCCGTCGAGGGTTTCGTAGGTGACGATCGTGTCGAAGGCCGCCAGGGCCACCGCCATGTCGGAGGGGTGCACGGCCACGCAGTGCGGGGAGGCGCCCAGGACGGCGTGGTTGCGGTGCTCGCCGTCGAGCGCGGCACAGCCGCTGCCGGGGACGCGCTTGTTGCACGGTGCGACCGCGTCGGTGAAGTAGCCGCAGCGGGTGCGCTGCAGCAGGTTCCCGCCGACCGTGGCCATATTGCGCAGCTGCCCCGAGGCACCGGCGAGGACGGCCTGCGCCAACGCGGGGAACCGGCGGCGCACTTGAGGGTGCGCGGCCAGATCGCTGTTGGTGACCGTCGCGCCGATGCGCAGTCCCCCGCCGACGGTGGACCCGATCCGGTCGAGGGGAAGGTCACGCAGGTCGACGAGGAGCTCGGGCCGCTCCACCCCGGTCTTCATCAGGTCGACGAGGTTGGTGCCACCGCCGAGCGGGCGGGCTCCGGGTTCGGCCCCGAGCAGGGTGAGCGCGTCGGCCATGTCGGCGGCACGCCGATAGCGGAACTCCCTCACGCCACAACCGCCTTGGTCTCGGCGGACTGCTCGTGTGCCGCCTGCGCGACGGCCCGGACGATCGCGGTGTACGCGCCGCAGCGGCACAGGTTGCCGCTCATCCGCTCCCGGATCTCGTCATCGGTGAGGGCGGGCGGACCCGCCTCGGGGCGTAGGTCGGCGGTGACGGCGCTCGGCCAGCCCGCCGCGTGCTCCTTGATGACCGCGAGGGCCGAGCAGATCTGCCCCGGGGTGCAGTATCCGCACTGGTAGCCGTCGAGTTCGAGGAATGCCTGCTGCACCGGATGCAGCCGCTCGCCGTCGGCGACGCCCTCGATGGTGATGATCGCACGCCCCTCGGCAGCGACCGCGAGTTGTAAGCAGGACACGGCCCGGCGGCCGTCGAGCAGCACGGTACAGGCGCCGCACTGCCCGTGGTCGCAGCCCTTCTTGGTGCCGGTCAGTTCGAGGTGCTCGCGCAGGGCGTCGAGCAGTGTGGTGCGGTGGTCCACGGTGAAGGTGCGC
This sequence comes from Streptomyces sp. NPDC051173, assembly GCF_040689515.1. Classification (NCBI taxonomy): domain Bacteria; kingdom Bacillati; phylum Actinomycetota; class Actinomycetes; order Kitasatosporales; family Streptomycetaceae; genus Streptomyces; species Streptomyces sp. NPDC051173. The sequence goes on along the minus strand of NZ_JBFBBD010000018.1, from coordinate 41,397 downwards.
GGTTCTCCATTGATGTGCAAGGTGATGACGCTGGACGTCGATGCGGTCACGATGGCCCTCTTCGGCATATTCGACATGTTCGGCATAAAGGTTCGCGCTGCGGCGGAGCTAGGGGCACCCCGGCCGAAGGCTGGGGGGAGGAACGGCCCGCGCAGGCGGTTGGCAAGGTGGCGCTGCCTGTCGGGGAGGCCGCCGGGGAACGAGGCCGAGGTGGGCGAAGACCGGTCCCGGTTCGCCGCCGACGGTCCTCACGGCCTCGGCTGCCACTAAAGTGAGCTACGAATGGACAGTTGTCCGGATAATGCAGCGGACAGTTGTCCAGGTACCGTGAACTTAGCGGACGGTTGTCCGCTTAGCAAGGGTGCCGGACCGGCGACGGACAGAGGGCGAGGGGACGCACGTGCGGACGAGGGAGCCACAGCAGGAGGACGAGCCCCCGCCCCGGCGCTCGGACGCCCGGCGCAACCGCGAACGGATCCTGGAAGTGGCCCTGGCGGAGCTGACGCACTCCCCCGCCGTCGCGCTGAGCACGATCGCGAAGAAGGCGGGCGTCGGACAGGGCACCTTCTACCGGAACTTCCCCGACCGGGAGTCACTCGTCCTCGAGGTCTATCGCTTCGAGGTCCAACAGGTCTTCGAGGCCGCCCGCCACCTGCTCCGGACCCGGCCGCCCGAACAGGCCCTGCGGGAGTGGCTGGACCGCCTCGCCCGCTACGCGTCGGCCAAGGCGGGACTGGCCGAGGCGATGTGCGAGGCCACCCGCGCACCCGCCACCCCGGCACGCTGGGGCCACGCACCGGTCACCGCCGCCGTCGAACTCCTCCTGGATGCCAACGAGAAGGCCGGCACCATCCGCCCCGGAGTGACCCCCGACGACTTCCTCCTCGCCATCGCCGGGCTGTGGCACATCGGCACGCACGACGACGCACACGAGCGCGCCCAGCGCCTCTTCGACCTCGTCACGGACGGCCTGCGGGCCGGGGCACCCGGAGCCCGACCCGACGGGAACGGCTGACCTCGGCCGGGCCTCGGTGTGTACACCGCCACGGTCCGCCCATGAGGACACGTGCGTGGACTCGCTCCACCACCGCAGGGCCTCGGGCGGTCATTCCTCGCTCTCGCCGTCCTCGTCGAGACCGCCGGCGCCGGGTCGCGCAGCGGGCGCAGGCCGTCGCCGACGGGGGTGGAGGCGCGGAAGCCCTAGCGACCGAGCACGTTGAGGTTCGCGTGCTTGAGCGGAGAGACACGGGCGCCGTCCTTCATCCAGGACGGTGCTCACGCTCCTCGGCCGGCAGCGCCCGCAGCTCCCCGACGGCGGCGCCCAGGTAGCGGGGGATCCAAGCGCCGCGGCGTTGAGCACCAGCCCGGCGACCGAGCAGGTGACCATCACCTTTGAGGGGTGCACGACGGCCCGGGCTACGCCGCGGGAGACTCGTCCGGCGGCTCCCAGCCGTGGGTGAGGATGTCGAAGAGTGCCTCGACGGCGGACCGGCGGTCCTGCCGGTCGCGAGCGAGGACCGGGATCTCGAGCACGAATCGGGCAAGGGCCACACACGCGAGGTTGTCGTGGTCCACGCCGAGCTCGTCCGCGATGGCTGCGCCGAGACTGTCGGTGTGCCGGGTCCACATGCGTTCGGCGTACGCGCGCAGCGCCGGCGTGGAGTTCACCAGGTTGGTGAACTCGGCCGCCTGAGGATGTGCCCCGATCGCCGGCCAGGTGTCCTGGATGTGCTCCCGGAGGGCATCGAGGATGCTCTGCCCGGAGGGTCGCTGCCGCACCGCGGCGATCAATTGCGACTCCCGGTCTTCTTCCTGGTCGAAGACCAGCGCTTCCTTGCCGCTGAAGTGCTTGAACACCGTAGCGGTCGACACGTCGGCGGCGTCCGCGATGTCACGGATGCTCACCTGATCGTAGCCGCGCTCCAGGAACAGTTGGAGTGCGGCGTCGGCGATCGCCTGCCGGGTGGCCGCCTTCTTGCGGTCCCGGCGGCTGATGGAAGGCACGGTCATGACCAGAGCGTACCCGACAGTCGAATCCATCGCTAAGTAGAGTCATTGCACTTTTCGACTGGCTCTGATTTCATGGATGCTGTGCGGACCTGAGCGGCACATCCTCGTCGGCCTGGTCACCGCCATCGGCCGCGCCGCGCCGACCTGTTCATCAGGGCCCCCTCGGCACGGCAGGTCCGGCGCCGGGGTCGCACGAGGCCCCGGCCCCGCTCTCCCCCTCTTCGCGACCGAAAGGAAGCAAGTCATGAACTCCCCCGAGCCCGCCCGGGCCCGCATCAGCATCATCGGTGCCGGACCCGGCGGGCTGACCTGCGCCCGCATCCTCCAGCAGCACGGCATAGCGGTCACCGTCCATGACCGCGACCCGGGCCCCGACGCGCGCAACCAGGGCGGCACCCTCGACCTGCACGCCGACAACGGCCAGACCGCCCTGCGCGAAGCCGGCCTGCTCGACGAGTTCTTCGCACTGGCCCGCCCCGAAGGCCAGGAAATGCGCCAGATGGACTTGACCGGCACGATCACGTCCCATCAAGTCCCGGAGGCCGACGAGCTGTTCAAGCCGGAGATCGACCGCGGCCAGCTGCGTACCCTACTGCTCGACTCGCTGCGACCGGGAACCGTGCGCTGGGGCCACGCCCTCGACACGATCAGTGGACCCGACGAGGGGCCTCGGCGGTTGCACTTCACCGACGGCACCAGCATCGAGACCGATCTGGTCATCGGCGCCGACGGCGCCTCCTCCCGAGTACGCCCGGCCGTGTCCCCCGCCGTCCCCGGGTACACCGGGGTGAGCTTCCTGGAAGCATGGTTCTCCGACGTCGAGAACCGGCACCCGGACATCGCCGAACTGGTCGGCCAGGGCAGCGCCCACGCCGCCGACGGCGAGCGCGGCCTGTTCGCCCAGCGCAACAGCGGAGACCACATCCGCGTCTACCTCATCCGACGGGTCCCGGCCGACTGGATCGGTGCGAGCGGCCTGACCGCCGAGGACACCGACGGCATCCGCGCCCTGCTCCTGGGCGAGTACGCCCACTGGTCGCCCCGCATGCGCCAGATGATCACCGAGAACGACGGCCTCTACGTCCCCCGCCCGATCTTCGCCCTCCCGGTCCCGCACACCTGGGAACACAACCCGGCGGTGACCCTGCTCGGCGACGCCGCCCACCTCATGCCCCCGCTCGGTGTCGGCGTCAACCTCGCCATGCTCGACGCCGGCGAACTCGCCCTCGCCCTCGCGCACGCCGCCACCGTCGACGACGCGATCCGCACCTACGAGAAGACCATGCTCCCCCGCTCCACCAGGACGGCCAAGACCCTCGAAGGCGGCGCCGAGCACCTGCTGTCCGCGGGCGTACCCGACTTCGACAGCGACAACGGCGCCCAGCCCTGACGGCTCGGTCCGCGATTGGGGTCTTGGCGTGATGCGTGGCCCGGTTGGATCCGGTCCGGAGGTCCGCCCGCATCCCCGGGAACTGTCGAACATGGGGACAGCGCAGCCGCGGATCGTTCCGGAACTGCTCAGTCAGGCCGACGGGCCGCCTCACGGTGCAGGACCTGGATGATCTGCGCGAGGGCCGACGGGCGCGGGCCAGGAAGGCGGGCCAGAACGACTCGCCGGTGTTCGGCAGGGCCTCCGTGGACCTCGACCAGGCACACGCCCGTGGGAACCGCGTCGGCCAACTCCGGCGGCACGGTGGTGATGCCGCAGCCCGCCGCAACCAGGTGCAGTTTGGTCAGCCAGTCGCGGGCAGTATGGGTGATACGTGGCCGCCCGGGCAGACCTGGCCAGACGCCCATCATCGGCTCGGCGGGATTGGAGGCACCGGCGATCCATTCCTGATCGGCCAGTTCCTCCAGGTCCACCGTGGCTCGGTTGCCCAGCGCACTGTCAGCTGGTACCGCGAGCAGGAGCTTGGTCTCCAGGAGGGTCTCGCACTCCAGACGTGGGGTCTGGTCGTCCAGGGGCCGGTAGAGCGGTCGGACGGCGAGGACGGCCAGGTCGATCGTGCGCGCCCGCAGCGCGCGTACCAGCGCCGGGGTCGTGGCCTCGCGTGTCGTGACGCGGATGCCGGGTTGCGTGCGGCGTAGCGCGGCGAGCGTGCGCGGCAGGATGAGTGCTCCGGCGCTGGGGAAGCTGCCGAGCCGTACGACACTGAGTTCGGGCGGCAGGCCCTTCAGTTCCGCAAGGCCCTCTCCACGGCGGTCCACGAGTCGATGCGGGAGGTGTTCCAGATCCCGGAGGACGACTTCTTCCATGTCGTGCACGACATGGAGCCCGGTGACATCCTGCACCCATCGACGTTCTTCGGCATCGAGCGCAGCGCCGATTCAGTGATCATCCGCATGACGTTCAACCACCGGCCCCCGGCGCAGAAGACGGCGCTGTTCGAAACCGTCGCCGACCGCGTCACAGCCACCATGGGGATGCGCCGCGAGGACGTTCTGATGACTGTTCTGGAAACCGCTGCGGAGAACTGGTGGGTGCACGGCCGGACCATCGACCCCGACACCGGGTTCGACACCCGGATGAGCCCCGAGGCCATGCAGGCCGGCCGCGTCGGCTGACGCCGACGACTCGGTCAGCGACCGCTGACCGGGGCGGCCGTGACGCGACGGCGACCGCACTGGCCCTTTCCGATGTGAGCAAGAAGTGGACCCGTGCGGCCTTGACCCATCCCGCCTTCCGCAGTGCTTCGCGTGCGCATCTGGGCAATTCGATCGAAGAGTTGGCGAACTCACGGTCGGCCGACCCGCCGCCGGTCGATACCGAACCGGTACTCGCCCGATGCCCTCCGGACCGGGTGGGAAGCCGCCCGTCCTCGTCTCTCTCGCCCGCTGCCTCATCCACCGGAAGCGCCTCTCGAAGCAACGACCATGATGGCGCTACGAGTTCTCAGGAACGGCCTCGGCACGCACTGGCCACGCGCGCCCTCCCGGTCCTCCGAGCGCCCCGTCCCACGAGCAATCTTTCGTGGCAGGCGGGAAAGGCTTACGGCGACCCGACCACACTGGAGGAGCTCACCATGAGCCGCACTCGCCACACCATCCTCGCGCTCGCAGCAAGTACGGTTCTCACCGTGCTGGGTGTCCTCGGCCCAGTCGCCTCCGCCCAGGCGGCCCCTGCGGCCCCTGCCTCAACCGGTGGCGACGCGTGCAGGTTTGTGCAGGCTACATTTACCGGAGTGGGCCTCTCTCCCGGCGGGGTTTGCCCTGAGTAGAACTCCTGACGCAACGCGGATTGCAGGCGGCACCGGCGGATGAGCGAGCAGGCGAGTTCGAGAAACTCTTCGCGGATGTCGTCCCGGGTGTTCCAGCGGATGCGTAGGCGGCCGAACCAGTGCAGCGATGCGATCGCCTGTCCTACGAGCTCGGTTCCCGGTCCGGAGCCGTGGGCGGTGCCGCGCCGTGCGATGACGGGGTTGATGCCCTTCGCCCGGACCTGGCGGCGGTAGCCGTCGTAGCCGCGGTCGGCACAGATCTCGTTCGGCCGCCGGCGGCGGCGTCGGCCGCGTTTGCCACGGACAGGCGGAACGGCTGCCGGCGGCGGCATCAGCTGGGTGATGTCGTTGCGGTTGCCGCCTATCAGGGTCACGGCCGGCGGGATGCCGTGGCGTCGCAGATCACTTGGTGCTTGGAGCCCGGTCGGCCCCGTCGGCCTGGCTCCAACCGGTCTCTTCGGGCCGCGGCCTTGCTCACCACGGGCCTCGGCGCCCCCGCTGTACGGGACAGGCATACGGCACCTCCCTCACGGCCACAGGGCTCGGGCGATCGGCTCGACGGCTCGGGGGTTGTCGAGACAGTGATGAGCCACAGGGAGCGTGCGGTGCGTGAGGGGATGCAAGGTCATCGGCTGCCACCGTCGCGCCGAGGCGGCGGGGATGATGGTGTCGTCGCGGGCGCTCCACACGGTGATCGGGTATTCCAGCGGTCTGGGGCACGGCCCGTAGGCGTAGGCGTCGATCAATGCGAGGTCGCTGCGCAGCGCCCGTAGCGCCTCCCGACGCCGCTGCGGGTGTTCTTCCCGAGGCAGCGGGACGGCCAGAGCGGTGGCGAGGGTGACCAGGGTGTCGTCGTCCATGGCCCGGCTGTTCAGGTCGAAGTCGGCGTATTCGGGTGGCGAGAAGGCCGCACAGGCGTGCACAGCGAGGGCGGGTAGGCGTCGGCGGGCGAGTTGCCATGCGGTTTCGTAGCCGAGGGCCGCTCCCATGCTGTGTCCGAAGATCAGCAGGGGTTCCGTGACGTGATGCGCCAGTCTGTCGGCGAGTCGGGCGGCGAGTCCTGCGAGGCCGGCTGCCGGGCCGGGGTCGACGGCCGCTCCCCCGATCCGCCGCCCTGGATAGCGAACGGACAGGATCCGGAGTCCGGGTGCGAGGTGTTGGGGCCAGTGCGCGAAGTCCGCGGCGCCGCCGCCCACTCCGGGGAGGAGCAGCACGGCAGCGTCCGGGCCGCTCCACCCTCGCTCGGGCGCCAGGTCCCACAGCAGTCCGTCACCCAGTGCTCTCATCGATCCGGCTCGGCTGGCCGGTTCCGGCACCGGGGTCTTCGTCGGGGTGTCCAACCACGCCTACGGCAACCTCCAGCTCAGCCGACTGGAGACCGTCGACCGGCACACCATGACCGGGCTCGCCGGCGGCAACACCGCGGGCCGCCTCTCCCACGCCTTCGACCTGCGCGACCCCAGCCTGGCCGTGGCTTCGGGGCTGCCGCCGCCCTCGATCTCCGCCGCGTCGATCGGTGACCACAGCGGCCAGGTGGCTGCCCGGAGGAGCACCACGAACACGGCTCCGGGGCTCGCGAAGGTATACGAGCTCACTGCATAGGTGTAGGGCATTGTCCGAGGCCAGGCCGGTCGGCATGTGGGGGGAATGCTCAGGATCGCCCGATCGTCGATGGTGTCCTGCGGTACGCCGCAGTTGCACACCGGAGTGGAACACCGGAGTGGAACACCTCGCCGCCGTGGGCGAGTTCCTGCCGACCCTGCCGTCTCTCTCGCCCCTTGCCGCACCAGGCATCTCTGTTATGGCTGACAAACACCTTCCCGATCGACCTCGCCCGCAGGACCCTGAGGGCCGCCCGTGCCGTTGATCGATGGGCTGGCCGCCGCCAGACGGCCTGGCTCTCGGCGCGCGGGTCGTACGGCCGAAACTCCGTGAACCACTGTGCTTCCAGGGCCGTTTGCCCAGCCGTGGTGCCAGCAGTCCCCCGGGCCGCCTGGCGCGGGGCCGATACGAGAGGACGGATCCTTGACGAGACACGACCATGTGACGATGCGGGACCCTCGGCGGTGGTGGATCACCATTGAGCGGTGTGCATCGTGAAAACTGCACGTCGGGTGGGCTGGTGTGCGTAGGTGTCGGGACGCTCGGCCAGGTCCGGGGTGGTAGTCCAGCGACAAGATCATCGGTCATCGGGCAACTTCCTTGTTCGTGAGGACCAGCAGGGCCCGCACCAGCGCGGTCGCCCACCTCGGATCCGTGCGGACCTTGCCCAGCACGCGCCAGTTCTTCAGGTGCGCGAAGCCGTGCTCGACCGGAGCGCGTACTGCGGCCAGCGCCTTGTTGGACAGCTTCTGGCCACGGGTCAGGGGCCGGTTCCGGGCGGCCTTGTAGCCGGTGATCACCGCCGGGTCGTCGTCCGGGCCGCTGTCGTCAAGGCCGACGAACCCCAGGTGGCGATAGCTCCGAGGCCGGCGGCACGCAGGTGCGCGGTGAGCTTGTCGTGGCGGCAGGCGGTGATCTCCGAGGTCCGCCCGGGCCGGGCCGCGGAGACCCACAGCAGCCGGCCCCGGTCGTCGGTGAGGGCGATCACGAGCAGGCCGTGGCATTTGTTCTTGCCCGAGTAGTTCTTGCGGTTCTCGGTCCCGGTGCGCCGCCGGGTGCGTATCACCGAGCCGTCCAGCAGGACGACTCCGCCACCCTTTCGGGCGATCTTCTTCAGGGCGCGGTCCAGGCGCGGGGCGCGGGCTGCGAGCAGGCCCACGACCTCGCGCACCCAGCGGGGTGACGGTGGTGCGGTGGATGCCGTTGCCGCCGGCCAGGTCGCCGGGCCGCTGGTCACAGCGCAGGACGGCCAGCACGATGCCGGCGATCTTCCCGGCGGGCAGGGCCCGCCACCGGGAGCCGATCTTCTTGAAGTGGCCGCGTAACAGGTCGGCGAGCCAGTTCAGGGTGGCGCTCGACAGCGGCAGGCGGGCGGTGTAGACAAGGCCGTCAGGGCCCTCGACGGGATGGTTGTTTTTCTTCACACAAACTCAACTGCCGTCGGGGGCCCGCCGGTTACGCGCTCTTACCGCCCCCCGGTCCGCAGCTGCTATAGGCGCGCGGTGAACTTCCCGTCGGGCCGTTTGTGCAGCCAGCCGCGATCGGCGAGCTTGGTCATCTTCGCCCGCAGCGGCTCCAGCTTCCCGCGCACCCCCACCTCAAGGCCCAGTTCCTCACCCACCGCCTTGACCTGCACCGCCCCTCCGGCGGCCCGCACGATCGCCAGGATCCGGCGGTAGTCGGCGGGCAGTGCGCCCTCGTCGCCAACCTCACCGCGGTGTGGGATCAGCAGCACCGCACGCCCCGCCACCTGCACTTTCACCGGAGCCGCCGCCTCAGCGGCCTCGGTAACGACCCGGTCCTGTTCGGCCAGCCGGTTCAGGACCCGCTCGGCGACCAGCAGTTCCTCCCGCTCGGCCGCCGTGTAGTCGCGTGCCGTGCGGTAGGGCTGCTCGAAGGAGTCCCAGGTCACGGCGTCGGCTGTCGTGGTGATGCGGGTCATGAGCGGCCAGCATCCCCATTCACCGCATGAACAGCCGAGTACGGGTGTCTTGGACCCCATGGCGTCGGTGGACCATCCGTGGAAGTGGTCTTCCACCGAGCCGAACCGGTAGTCCTGCGGGATGAGGCCGCCGTAGGCGTTGCCCGCGGGCTGCATCCGGGCACCCGTCTCGAACTTGTCGATCAGCTCGGTCAGCGGTATTCCGTCGATGCGGGGGACGACTTCACCATCGTCGTCGAAGTGGTGGTCGAACTGGATCTCATTGCCGGACATCCCCTGATTATCCCGGATAACCCCCTTCTCCTTTAATCGACGGGATATCGGGAGGGCGCCGGGGCGTACGGATGCGTTGTGCGGACGCATGACGAGGCGGCGGTGGGCGCCGCGGAGGGTATGGGCGACGGTACGGGTGGTGCCGGGGTCGGCCTCGGTCAGGCCGCCTGATCTCAGTTGGGCGCCGCGCCGGCGAGTGCGGGCTCTGTGGCAGGCCCCTCGAAGTTGCGGGGTGTCTGGGTGCGGTAGGAGTGGCCGAGTTCCGGGCCGAGTCCGAAGTGGTGGCGGAAGTTGTAGATGAGGGGGCTCCAGGCGGCGGGGTCGAGTCGGCCGACGCCCCGTCAGCGTCAGCGCCCCAGACGCATGCCCAGCCCCCGCACCCGGTAGATGCGGCGGCCGTCCACCCACAGCCAGCCGTCCGCGCGTGCGGTGCGCCCGCGGTCGTCCCGGCGGTCGTCGACGACGTCGATTCCGACGGTGACCAGGCCATCGGCCGGCACCACTTGGCCCCGGTAGCGCCAGGCGAACTCCGCATCCGTCAAGGGTTCGAGGGTGCCCTGGGCGATCTCGTCCGCGGGTGTCGTGCTCAGCAGGTGGTGCTGGAGCAGTTGGGCCAGGGCCTCCACACCCAGGGAGCCGGGCTGTACCGGATCCCTGAAGAAGTGGCTCTTGAAGTACCAGGCGCCGGCGTCGACCGGTTTCTCGCCTCGCAACCGGCCCAGGCCCGCCGGCCAGTGGCCGGTGACGCGGTCCACCATCCGCAGCATGGGGCCCGGCAACCGTGCGCCGCCGGAAGGGCGTTCCGCCATGAGGTCGGCATTGCGGTCACAGGAAACAGCCCACTGGGCACGCTCCTCGTCGTCCGGCGGGATGCCGACCTGCCGGTCGAGGGCGGCGTGCGGGAAGAAGCCGAAGACCGAGGTGGCGGTCAGCAGGGGCGCGCCGTCGGCGGCGCATTCGATGGCGAAGGAGACGATCGTGGTGTCTCCGTGCCGGGTGGAGCCGGTAAGTGCCACCCGGGTGCGCAGGATCCTCGTTCCCGGCCGCACCTGACCGTGCAGCCGAGCGGTGCCGTCGAGGTTACGGAAGACGAGCCGCGGGCCATGGGCCATGGCGATGTCGGCGGTACGGACGGCGAGCCAGCCGCAGGGCTGGAGGGCGACCTCCATCAGGACCGCCCAGGGCATCACGGCGGTGCCGTTCTGCTCGAAGTACCAGACCTCCGGCGGGACGTCGTACTCGGCGACGATCGCGCTGCCCGTCCTCGATTCGCCCGAGGGGGCGTCCAGGGACACGATCCGGCTCATGAAGTGGTAGGGCGGGCCAGGCAGGTGCGTGGTGGTCTCCGCCTGGTCCAGGACGGCGGCCGGCGGCCCGAATACGTCGACCGGGCTTCCCCAGGCGCAGGCGAGCAGTGAGGGGTAGCCGAAGGCGAAGCCGTTCTCGGTGGCCACCGGCCGGGATTCGCGGTGGCCCGCCAGACCGCCGAGCGCCCGGGGTTCGAGCAGGGTGCCCGTGGTCTGCTCACGGTGCGGACCCAGTTCACGCCAGTGCTCCAAGGGGGCGTCGCGTACCAGCCGCAGTGCCAGGTCGCGGCAGTGGAAGGCGTTGACGCCGTCCACACTGACCATGGCCTCCGCGTACAGCACCGGTTCCCGGCCGGTGGTCAGACCGCCGACGTGGATCTCGTAGACCACGTTCCGGCTCTCCGGGGTCGCCTGGCTGCGGCAGCGGGAGACGGCCGTACTGCCGGGCACGGCTTCGAAGCGGGCCGCGTCCCGGTCGACGGTCAGCCCGAGGGCGGCCATATGAAAGGCCATGGCCTGGTGCACACCTTGGCTCATCAGCGAACCGGCGAAGACGGGGTCGTTCTTGAAGTGGCCCTCGAAGTACCAGCCGTCGGGGCGCAGCCGCGTCTCGGCGCGCAGATAGCCGCGGCCGAGCGCCCCTCCGGCCGGTTCGAACGCGGTGACCTCGTCGATCAGCAGGAGCCGGCCGGCGTCGATGCGCGGTGTCCGCACATGGGCGCGGGTGGCGTCCCAGGCGGGTCCGAAGCAGTCGTACGGCCGCCCCTCGGCGAAGGCCCGTACGGCTGCGGCGTCGAAGCGCGTGGCAGTGGAGGGCAGGGTGGGCGGGGTGGGCAGGGTGAAGGGGAGGTCGCGGGAGAGGGCCTCGCCCGGGGTCCAGCGGATGCCGCCGGCCGCGGCGAGCTCGGCGTCGGTGAAGAAGCCGGCCTGTGCGTTGCGGACGCTGACGACGGGTTCGTCGCCGACGAAGCAGTCGTAGCGGAAGAAGAACAGCCGGGTGCCCGCGTGCTCGGCGTGGCCGTCGACGTGGATCTCGTAGCGCAGGGTCTGCCCGACCCGGGGAGCGCTGCCGTGGTAGGTGGCCTCGCAGCCGAGGAGGCGGTAGACGCGCTCGCCCCGGTTGAGGAGGTCGATGCCGAGCCAGCTGATGAGGAGCAGGTCGGCCTGGCCCGCCTCGACCAGGAGCCCGCCCGGGATGTGCCCGGTGTGGTCGAGGTACCAGGTGTCGGGCCGCAGGTCCGTCTCGGTCCAGATGGTGCCCGTGCCCATGGAGGCGGGTTCGGCGTCGATGCCCGTGACGCGGTCGACCAGGAGCAGCGGTGGGCCGGGGAGCCGGGTCTGACGCCGGTGGCCGTCCTGGGCGGTGAACCGCGGCCCGAAGAGCTCGGAGACGGGCCCGCTCGCCAGCCGTTCCAGCTGGGCGCGGTCGAACTTCGGGCCGGGGAGGGTCTGTTGGCGCACGAGTGGCGCGAGAGGGGGTTCTCCCGGATCACGCCGGAGCGGCAGGGTGTCCTTCATCGTCTGCCGTCCGCGTAGATACCGCTGGTGCAGCGCGGTCTGCTCCGTCAGGTACTGCCGGTGCAGGGCGGTGACCCGATCGCGGTACCGGGCGACGGCTGACGTACGGGCGGCCACGGGTGGCCCGGCGGAGGGTGTGTCCGGGGCGGCGGACGGCTCCCCGGACGTCGGAGCTGCGGAAAGCGCGGCGGGCGGCCCGAGCGCGGGAACCGCGGGGAGTGTGGCGGGCAAGGCGGGCGCAGGAGCCATCACGGTGGCGAGCCGGTCCGGCGCGGGCAGCCGGACGGCGGGGGGATGCGCCGGTACGCGCAGCACGTGCCCGGTCTTCGACGCGTCGGTCTCCGCCCGGTCCAGCCGGAGCGACAACGGGGCCGAGTCGACGTACAGTCCGGCCGCCACCAGTTTCTCCACGGACCGGCGCAGCCGGTGGAGCGCACGCCCGCCGGACTCGTCGAGCGCCACCGCAAGGTGCTCCCTGTCGGCCAGGATGCGGGTGATCCAGTCGGTGCACAGGGAGCCGGGGCCGTGTTCGACGAAGACGCGGACGCCGTCGGCGTAGGCCCGCTCGATCACCGCCGGGAAGTCGACCGGGCTCGTGGCCGTCCCCATGAGGGCGTCGGCGGCGCTCTCCTCGGTCGGCAGGTAGGACTCGGCCGTGTCGCCCCGGTAGAAGCGCACGCCCGGTACGGGCACAGTGGGGCGGCGGTGCAACCGGTGCCACGCCTCGCGGACTTCCGCCAGCTCGGGGGCGTGGGCGGCGAGGTCGTAGTCGAGGCGCATCGCTGCGTGCGGGAAGCGGTCGCGCACCAGGGCCGCGCAGGCGCTCTCCTCGCCGCCGACGACGCAGACGCCGGGGGCGTTGACGGCCATCAGGTGCACGGCGGGCTCGTCGGCGACGGCCGCCCGGACCCGTTCCACCGGGGCGGTGACCAGGTAGTTCCGCCAGCAGTGGCCGGTGATGCCCCGCGCCTGCCAGGCTCGGCGGATCGCCCGGTACTCGCCCGTCACGTCGTGTGTGAACAGCCCGCTGCGCCGGGCGTCCTCGCCCAGGGCCGCGGCATCGGGCCATGCTTCCAGGGCGACCAGGGCGGAGGACTCGCCCGAGGAGTAGCCGATGGCGGCGTCGGGGTGCAGGCCGAGCACGTAGCGGGTGATCAGCGTGTGCAGGACCGCGAGCTGGGTGGTGGCCCAGATCCTGCCGAGCACGCCGGTGCCGGCGAAATCCGTCGGCGGCCAGGACATGTCCTGGTCCCCGCATCGCCGCCAGGCGACTTCGGCGAACGCGGGTACGGCGGCGACCAGTTCCCGGCCCATGTGCGGGTAGGCAGCCGAGCCGTTGGTATACACGAAGGCGACCTGGCCGGCGCGCCGCGCGGGCTCGGCTGTCGCGGGGGCGGCCCGCAGCCGGACGCGCCGTTCCGGGCCTTCGAGGACCGGCACGACGACCTCGGCCGTGCGCAGCCGCGCGCGGGTTTCGGCGAGCCGCCCGGGCCGCGGCCTGACGTCGTGGCGCAGGGCGATGACGGCCGTCGCGACGGCGAGCAGGCCGGCGGCGGCGTGCGGGGTGCCGAACAACGCGGAGATGTCGCAGCAGCCCGTCGCGTCGGCCGAGGGGGCGGTGCTCACCCGCAGGTCCGGCGGACCGTCACCGTCTTCGTCGAGGACCGCCAGAACCCGTTCTCCGGCCCGCTCGGCGTCGGGCAGGCGTTTGAGGACGAGGACGACGGCGGCGTCCCCGGGCTCGCGATCCGCGCCGAGGTCGCGCAGGGCCGCCTGGTGCACGGGGTCGTGGGCGAGGTCGGTCGCCCCGACGACCACGGCGTCCGCCTCGCGCGACCGGAGGAGGCGGACGGCCAGGGTCAGGGCCGCGGTGCCGGAGTCCTCCTCGGCCAGGACGGTGAAACCGGGCCCTGTCAGGTCGAGTTGGCTGTTGATCCGGTTGGCGACGATGTTCATCATGGCACCCATCCCCGTCGCCGCGGTGCCCGGAGGTGCGAAGGCGTCCCGGAGGACGGCCGCCTCGCCGGGAGGCCGGGAGAGTCCGGCCCGCTGCCAGAGGCCGTCGATGCGCAACCGCGCGACGTGCCGGCCCACCTGCGGGTCGACGCCCGCCCCCACGACCACTGCCGTGCGCGGGGGTGGCAGGGTCGCCCCCTGGGCCGCCTCTCGCGCGGCGTCGAGGACCAGGAGTTGCTGGGGCAGGGTGTCCCGCAGGTCGAGCGGCGGGAACCGCAGTCCCTCCAGGGCGAGTTCCACGTGCTCACGCGGCTCACGATCGGGCCGTCCGGCGCACAGCGCGGCGATGAACTCGTCGGTGCCGCCGCCCCGTCCGGTCCGTACGGCGAGCGCGACCACGGCGAGCGGCGGGGCAGCCGGGCGGGGCGGGGGGAAGCACTGCGGCACGGGCGCGTCCCCGGCGTCCAGGACGAGGTGCGCGTTGGTGCCGCCGAAGCCGAACGCGCTCACCGCGGCACGGCGCGGCCCGGCCCAGTCCTCGTGTTCCGCGAGGAGCCGGAGGGGCCGCTCCAGTGCCGCGGGGGTGCCGTCGTGCGGGGTCGCCGGGCGGACCCCCGTGCCGAGCGCGCCGATCACCTTGAGCAGGGCCGCCGCGCCCGAGACGGTCAGCAGATGGCCGACGTTGGCCTTCACCGAGCCGACGGGCAGATCGTGGTGGGCCGCGAAGAACCGGGCGGTGGCGCGGGCCTCCACCGCGTCCCCGACGGACGTTCCCGTGGCGTGGCACTCGAGCAGGCCCAGGGACTCCGGGGACACCCCGGCCGCGGCGTAGGCGGCGCGCATCGCGCGTTCCTGGCCCCCGGCGTCAGGGGCCACGAGCCCCGCGGCCCGGCCGTCGTTGCCCAGGCCGATGCCGCGTACCACCGCGAGCACGTGCCGTCCCTGGGCGAGGGCGTCACGCAGCCGCATCAGGGCGAACAGCACCGCGCCTTCGCCCGGTACGAGACCGTCGGCGTCCTGGTGGAACGGCCGACTGCGCCCGGTCGGGCTGAGCGCCCCCATGACGGCGAATCCACCGTGCACGATCAGTGGGTCGGACCGGTTCACCGCACCCGCCAGCATCAGGTCCGCCGTACCGTCCTGGAGCCGGTCGCAGGCGAGCTTGACCGCGTACAGCGAGGTGGCACAGGCCGCGTCCAGGGCGTACGCACCGGCGTCGAGGCCCAGCGCCCGGGCCGCGAGCAGGGCGGGCAGGCCGGAGGAGAAACGGTTGCGGGGGTGGGGCCGGGACGAGGCCAAGGACGCCAGCAGGGCGTGCCTGACCGTGGGTTCCTGGGCGGAGAGCCATACGTGCTCGGTGTAACGGACCGCGGCGGTGGAGGGGTAGGACAGGTTGCCGAGCACCAGGCCCGTGCGCGGCGGGGCGGCGGGATACCCCGCTTCGGCCAACGCCTGGCGTCCGGTGTGGAGAACCCATGGGAAGAGCGGATCCAGCCGCCGGATCTCCTCGGGGGGCAAGGCGTACCCGGTGGGGTCGAAGGCGTCCTCGAAACCGTGGACGAACCCGCCGATGCCGCTGATGGTGCGGCCCACGCCGTCCCTCTCCCCGAGCAGTCCCCAGCGGCCCTGCGGGGCGGGCGCGAGGCTGACGCGGCGGTCGAGGACGTTCCGCCAGAACGCCGCCGGGCTCAGCGCGTCCGGCAGGACGCAGCCCCGTCCCACGATGGCGACGGGTTCATCGGTCACCGGTGCCTCGCTTCCCGCCGTTCTCGTGGCCTTGGGGTGCAGGAGGTTCGTCGGGCCGCTGGATCAGTTCGACGCCGAGCAGCTCCGCGAACGGCGTACCGTCGTGACTCACCAGCCGCAGGTCGCAGACGTTTTGGATGCCGCCTTCCCCCCGTACAGGCAGGAGCGTGCACGTGACCGGGCCTCGCGCGGGACCGCGGTGGTGGGACCTGAACGTGCCGACGGCCAACGGGAGCGCGGCGTGTCCGAGGGCCTCGTCCGCCCAGAGCACGGCGAGTTGCAGGGCACCGTCGAGCACGGCCAGGTCCGTCTGCCAGGTGCCGCCGGGCCAGCCCAGGGCGGTCAGGCCGGTGAGAGTGCCCCGCGCGCCCTCCGGTCCCATCCCCTCGACGTCCGTCAGCGCGTGCAGCAGCGGACCGTGGAACAGGGCGTGCCCGTCGTAGATCTCCTCGTGTTCCCACGGCGGCAGGGCGAGGCCCGTGTCCAGCGGGGTGAGCGGGCGCCCTTCCGGGGCGCCGTCGGCCTCGACGTGTGCCGTGCAGTGCACGCGGTCCGTGGTCCAGCGCACCTCCGCCGACAGGGAACCGGAGTCCGCAGACGCGCGCGTGCCGTGCAGGGTGAACTCCCGCTCCAGGGGCTCCGGCCCGTCCCAGACGGCCGGCAGCATGACGCGCACGTCACGCAGCGTCGGCTCAGTGCCGCCCGGGTGCCAGTCCCGGGCAGCCGCGAGGATCCACTCCAGGGACTGGGCCAGCGGGAGGACCGCCCTCCCGCGGATGACGTGGTGGGCCAGGTATGGATGCGTGTCCGGGGTGACCCGCACCCCGGCGGGCTGGGGATACCGCAAGCCGGCCGGCGGCAGGGCGGCGGGAGGCTCCTGCCGTGTGTCCGCCGGGGCGGGCAACGCCAGGAGGAGCACCCGGCTGTCCTCGCCCGAGCAGGTCATCTCCTCGACGAAGGCCCGGGCCCCGGCATCGACGTCCAGCAGGGGCACGCCGGCCGCCCCGAAGTGGTCCGCCAGCGCCGGGGTGACCATGCCTCCCTGCCAGGGCCCCCATGCGAGGGCCCGCACCCGGCAGCCGGGCCGGGCGGCGGCCTCGGCGGCGGCCACGTGGTCGAGCGTCGCGTTGGCCATCGCGTAGTCGCTCTGCCCGGGGTTCCCGAAACTGCCCGCCACCGACGAGAACACGCAGAGCGTGCGCAGCGGATCGGCGGCCGTCGCGTCCAGCAGGACGCGCAGCCCCGTGGTCTTGGTGCCGAAGACCTCGTCGAACTGCTCGTCGGTCTTGTCGGCGATCCGCCGGTCCGCCAGCACTCCGGCGCCGTGCACGATGCCGGTCACCTCTCCCCACGTGGCGCGGACAGAGTCCAGCGCCGCGCGCACGGCGTCGGGGTCGCGTGTGTCGGCGGGGAGGTAGCGCACCGGCGCGCCGGTCTCCTCGACGGCGGCGAGGGTGGCCCGGATCTCGCGGACGGCCAGGACGCGGCGGGCTTCGCGGGCGAGGTCGGCGGGCGCGGTGTCCGCGTGCTGCGCGGCGAGGGCCCGTACGAGGGCGGGTTCGTCGGCCCCGGGAGGAAGCCCCGGGGGTTCGTCGGCCAGTTCGGTGCGGCCGAGGAGGATCAGGCGCGGTTTCCGGGCCCGGGCGAGCGCTGTCACGGCGGCTGCGGTCACCCCGCGGGCGCCCCCGGTGACGACGAGGACGTCGTCGGGGCCGGGCCCGCCGTCCTCGGCTCCCGGAGGCGCGGGGACGGCCAGTACCGTGACCCGGCTGCCGTCCGGGGGCAGGCCCGCCTCCAACAGCGGGCCGCCGTGGAGCAGTTCGCCGACGAGGGCGTCGGCCACGGCCTGGGGCGTACGGCCGGAGCGCGCGCAGTCGATGGCCTTGACCACTGCCTTGGGCCACTCCCCCGCGAGCGTGCGGACGAGTCCCGCCAGGCCGCCGAGCCAGGCGCGCTCTCCCTGTGTGCCCCCGGTGCCGAAGTCGCCGCCGGTGTCCTGCGCCGTGACGAAGACACCGCCCTCGTCCGTGAAGCGCGCGGCCACCAGGCGCGCCGCGCTGAAGGCCGCGCGCTGGACGTCCAGCATGGCGTCGGCGGTCAGGCCCTCGGCCAAGCCGCCGAGCAGCAGCACCGCTCGCGTGTCCTCGGGCAGGTCCACGACCGGCTCGGCCCGCACTCCCCGCGCGCCCAGCCTCTCGGCCACGAGGGTGGCCAGGCCCGAACCCCCGTCGACGATGTGCAGGGTGTGCTCGCGCAGTCCGGGCAGCGACAGCCCGGTCGGTGGAGCGGGCACGGTGCGCGGCACGTAGCGCCCGAGGCCGGCGGAAGGCCGCGCGGACGGCAGAGCGGGAAGGGGTACGGGTTCAGGCCCCGCCGGAAGGGCTTCCACGCCGTCCGCCATCGAGCGGAGCTTGTCGACGACCTGCCGGAGGGTACGCAGGGAGACCAGTTCCGCCGGATCGCCGTGGAGCTCGGGCAGCTCTCCCACGCGCTGGTTGAGCAGGGAGAGGATCTCGACGCGTTTGATGGAGTCGATGCCCAGCTCCGACTCCAGTTCCATGTCCAGGTCGAGCATCTCGGCCGGGTAGCCGGTCCGTTCGGCGACCACGGCCAGCAGCGTCTCCTCCAGCAGCGCGGGGTCGAGGCCGGCCGCGGCCGGGACGACGGCCGGTGCCGCGGGCTGTGGTGCGGCCGGATCCGGTACGGCGGAGGCCGGTACGAGCGTGGCTCCGTCGGCCGACCGTGGCGGCGGCGCCGCGACAGGGAGGGTCGTTCCGCCGGCCGACCGTGACGTTGGCGACGCAGCGGTAGGCAGGGCCGTTCCATCGGCCGGCCAGGCGTTGGAAGACGCGTCGACGGGTTCGCCGGACCGGTCCGGAGCGACGGCACCGGGGGCCCCCACCAGCGCCGCGAAGGACGTCTCGGACATCTTCAGGAAGGCTGTGTGCGCCTCGCTCATGCACCGCAGGAAGACGGCGTGGGCGTCGGCGGTCTGGCGCTGGGCGTCCTCGATCAGGGCCACCCGCTCGTCCTCCCCGGGTACGGCGGCCGGGTCCGCGCTGTGTGGTGGTGCCGCCGGAGCGGTTGGCGGCGGAGGCACGGAGGAGGCCACGGGCGCACGTGGCGGCACCGGCACGGGAAGCTGCGCGGGTACGGGACGCGTGGGCGCGACGGGCAGCGCGAAGGCGGGGGGCGGTGGAGGAACAGCGGGCGAAGGCGCGGGCATCGGGGGCGAAGTCGGCCTTGTGCCCGGTTCCGGAGTCACGCTCTTTCCGTCCGTTTGCCCGTCCGATTTCCCGTCCGCTTCCTGCGGCGGATAGCGCCGCCCGCGGTTGCCGCCGTCGATCGGTACGGTCATCCTCGGCCTCCGTTCCTTCTCGGCGGGGCGCGGCAGGGCGAAGTGCCGCCAGTAGGGCGCGAAGTCCAGGGGGACGCCGTGGACGGCGAGCCGTGCCAGAGCGTCCTGGAAGGCGGTCACGCCGTGGGTGTCACGCCGGTCGAGCGGTACGGCCAGGTGGGGCCGGTCGCCGAGGATGTGACCGACGAGCGTGGTGAGGACGGTGCCCGGGCCCACCTCGGCGAAGGTCCGTACCCCCGCCGCGTACATGGCCTCGATCTGCTCCACGAAGTGGACGGGTTCGACCAGGTGCCGGGCCAGCCGGTCACGGATCCGTGCCGGGTCGGACGGGTAGCGGGCGGCATCAGTGTTGGAGAAGACCTCCAGGCCCGGGAGTGTGATGGCGGTGCCGGCCAGGGTGTCGGCGAAGGGGGCGCAGGCGGCTTCGACGAGCGGGCTGTGGAAGGCGGCGGAGGCGGCCAGCGGCACAGTGGGGATGCCGGATTCCCGCAACCGCCCGGTCACCGTCGCGATGGCCGCCGCTGTGCCCGAGATGACGGTCTGCCGTGGGGCGTTGTGGTTGGTGATCCACACGTCCTGTTCCCCGCAGGCCTCCAGTGCCTCGCGGGTCTCGTCGGGGCCTGCGCTGATCACCAGCATCGCGCCGGGGGAAGCCGCCGCCGCGTCGCGCATGGCCTCTCCCCTGGCCCGGGACAGGCGCAGGAGCGTTTCCGCGCCGTAGGCACCCGCCGCGTGCAGGGCGATGAGTTCGCCGAGGCTGTGGCCCGCGACGCAGTCGGGCCGGAGCCCGAACTCTCCCAGCACGGCCAGCAGGGCCAGGCTGTGCGCGGCGAGGGCCGGCTGTGCCCACTCGGTGGCCGTGAGCCGCTCCTGCTGCGCGGCGCGCGCGTCCTCGGGCACGGGCGGCGGGAAGACCACGCGGTGCAGGGGCGTTTCGTCGGACCCCGTACCGCCGACGGCGTCCCAGGCCGCGAGTGCCCCGGGGTGGTGGGCCGCGAGGTCGCCTCCCATGCCTACGTACTGCGCTCCTTGGCCGGGAAACAGCCAGGCCGTGCGGCCGGCCCCGCTCGGCCCGGCACCCCAGTGCACGGCGAGCGGCAGGGACCGGTTCTCCTCGGTGTCAAGGGCCGCCGCGGCCCGGTCGAGCCGTTCGAGGAGTTGTGCGGGACCGGCGGCCAGTACGGCGAGACGCCGGTCGGCGTCGGCCCGGAATTCCTCCTGGCCGCGGCGTGCCAGGTGGGCGATTCCGTTCCCCGGCCCGGCGTCGGCTTCTTCCGCGGCCCGCCGCAGTGTGGTGACGCGTTCGCGTAGTTCCTCGGTGGAGTCGGCGCAGAGCAGCAGCAGTTCGGTCGGGGCGGTCCGCAGGCGCGGCCGGCTGCCGGCCGGGGCCCGGTGTTCCTCCAGCGTGACGTGGAAGTTGGTGCCGCCGAAGCCGAAGCTGGAGACCGATGCCCGGCGGGGGCCGCCGTCGGGCCGGATCCATGGGCGGGTGCGGGTGTTGAGGTAGAACGGGCTGGTCTCCATCCGCAGGCCGGGGTGCGGACGGTCGGCGTTGATGGTGGGCGGCAGGACCTTGTGGTGCAGGGCGAGGACGGCCTTGAGCAGGCCGGCCGCCCCGGCCGCGCATTTGGTGTGGCCGATCTGGGACTTCACCGAGCCCAAGGCGCACCACTGACGGCCGAGGCGGCCGGATTCCTCGAACACCTCGCGCAGGGCGGCGAATTCGGCCTGGTCACCCGCGTTGGTGCCGGTGCCGTGGGCCTCGACGAGCTCCACGGTGCCCGGCGCGTAGCCCGCCTCCCGATAGGCCCGGCGCAGGGCGAGGGCCTGGCCCGGTGCCCTGGGCGCGTAGATCGCGGAGCCCCGTCCGTCGGAGGAGCTGCCCATGCCGTGGATGACCGCGTAGATACCGTCCCCGTCGCGTTCCGCGTCGGCCAGCCTCTTGAGCGCGAACATCACCACCGCTTCGCCGAGCATGGTCCCGTCGGCGTCCTCCGCGAACGGCCGGCACTCCTGGGTCGGGGACAGCGCCGGGGTGGTGGTGAAGCAGAAGTACATGCCGATGTCGTTCGACACGTCGACGCCGCCGCTGATCACCAGGTCGGCGCGGCCCAGGGAGAGTTCGTCCAGGGCCGTGGAGAGGGCGGCCAGCGAGCTGGCGCAGGCCGCGTCCGTGGTGTGGTTGGTGCCGTGGAAGTCGAAGCGGTTGGCGATACGCCCGGCCACCACGTTGGCGAGCAGGCCCGGGAAGGTGTCCTCGGTGGGGTACGGGTAATACGCGAAGACGCGCTCGCATACCGCTGTCACCTCCGCCTCGGACAGGCCGTGCTCGCGAAGGGCCCTGCGGAACACCGGCACCTGTGTGGGGGCGTTGGTATCCGTGAGCAGGCCCAGCGCGGCCGCGCCGAGCACCACGGCGACGCGGTCGCCGTCGGGCCTCGTGGTACCGCCGTTCGCGGCGTCCCGCAGGGCCTGGTCGGCGACCATCAGCGCGAGCAGTTGCGCGGTGTCGGTGGAGGTGAGGCTCTGCGGCGGAACGCCGTAGGCCATGGGGTCGAAGTCCACGGTGGGGACGAAGGCTCCGCGCCGTGCGTAGACCTTCCTCGGGGTGCCGGGGACGGGGTGGTAGTAGTCGTCGATCAGCCAGCGGCTGGGCGGGACGTCCCGCATGAGGTTGCGCCGGCCGAGGATCAGCTTCCAGCTCTGTTCGACGTCGCGGGCGTCGGGCAGCAGGGCGCCGAGGCCGACGACGGCGACGGGTACCCGGCCCGGGATGTGTTCGTCCGGCATGGTGTGTGTCCTCGCGACGGGGGCGGGTCGAGGGTGCGGGTCGGGATCGGGAGCAGGGCACCGCCCGAGCGGGTCAGGCGAGCCGGCGGGGGCGGAAGGCGAACGCGGCGGCGGGTACGGCGACTCCGTGGCTGCGCAGTTGGTGGGCACGGGTGAGGGCGGCCGCGCCCTCGAGGAGGTTCAGCGCGATCTGGACCACGTCGCGTTGGGCGGGGTCGGCGAGGAAGCTGTCCGCGGCCCAGCGGTTGAAGGCTCCCATGGCCGGTCCGCACCAGATCTGGTAGTCGGCCCGGCGCTCGGTGTACCCCGTGACCGCCCAGCGGCTGGACATGCCCAGGTACCAGCGGAAGGTCAGGGCCATGCGGTGCCGGGGATCCCCCCGGGCCCGCTCGGCCTGGGCCGGATCCCGCTGCTGCCAGAACCGCAGGGTCTCGGCCCAGACCGTCTCGAACGGGGCTCGCAGGACGTCCCGTTCGACACGGGCCCGCCGCTGCGGTGGGATGTCCTCCCAGTCCTCGTGGTCGCGGTAGAGCTCGTAGAGCTGTGTGGCGCGGGTGGCGAAGAACGTGCCCCGGCGCAGGACCTGGAGCTTGATCCCCATCTCGAACATGTCGGCCGCCGGAGCCATGGTCACATCGGCGATGTCGGCCTGCGCCAGCATCGCCTTGGCGTCGTCCGACAGGGCCGATTCCCGGGCCGCCTGGTTCACGGAGCCGGTGAGCACGTATGCCGCGCCGAGGGCGAAGGCCCCGGCCACCGCGGCGGGCGTGCCCAGCCCGCCCGCCGCGCCGACCCGGACGACGCGGTCGTAGCCGTGCGCGGCGGCCGTCTCGTCCCGCAGGGCCAGCATGACCGGCAGCAGGACCGCCAGCGGCCGGTTGTCGGTGTGGCCGCCGCTGTCCGCCTCGACGGTGATGTCCTCGGCGACCGGCACCCGTGCGGCCAACTCGGCTTCGTCCGCGGACAGGTGCCCACGGTCCACGAGGTGCCGCAGCAGGGACGCGGGGGCGGGGGACATGAAGGGGCCCGCCACCTCGGGCCGGGACACCTTCGCGAACAGCCGCGCCCCCCGCAGGATCCGGCCCTGCGGCCCGCGGCGCAGGCCGCAGGCGGCGACCCGCACCACCGCGGGCGTCAGGGACATGAACGCCGAGGCGGAGACGGCCGGGACCCGGTGGCGCAGCACGATGTCGGCGACGCGGTCCTCCAGTTCGGGCTCACCGGGCGAATGGATCAGGTTGATGCCCCAGTTCGGCTTCCCGGCGAGTGCGGAGGCCAGCTCGGCCACCGCCCGCTCGACACGCTCCGGTGCCAGCCCGGCGGCGCCGAAGAAGCCGAGCATTCCCGCCCGGGCCATGGCGGTGACCATGGCCACGGTCGCGATCCCGTTGGCCATCTCACCGGCGATGTAGGGGAATCGCACGCCGTGCGCCTCGCGGAACGACCGGTCCCCGAGCCACTCCGGGTAGAGCGGCGGCAGCGTGCCCAGCAGGGGAAATCCTTGCCGGCCCGCCCGTGCCGGGCCCGTGGAGCCTCCGACGCCGATCGCGATGTCACCGTTCCCGGCCGGATCGGCCACAAGGTGAACGGGCTCTCTGACTTCCGACACCACGTTCTGGATCTCCACCGGCGAGGAGGCTGCCGGACGGTCCCCGGGATGCCACAGGACCGGCTCGGTGAGTGGCGGAGCGTGGGCGGTCATGGCCCGTCCCGGACCGTCCGGGCCCGTGCCGGCGACGGCTGCGGGCTCTGCCTCGGCGCACTGGTCATCCGCACCCTCTCCTCACGCCTCCGGGCAGCGCCGGGCGGACTCCGCCGCTCCCGCCGCTTCCACCCCTGGAAATCAACTGCCTATCTCATCCAGTTAATTCCAGAAGAGTCATGAAATCCATCACTCACTAGAGTGAAGACCGTGGACGTCCGCAGTGCTCACCCCGGGGCGGGCGCCGGGCACAACCCCGGGCATGCCGACGCGCCCCGCGCCGGTGCCGGCGAGTGACCGGCAGATCCGCGGGGTCGTGCGTTCAGCCCGAGACGGGCCGGCTGTCCGCGGCCAGCCGCAGCGACGTGTGGTCGACGGTGCGGGGCAGCAGGCGGTCGGGGCCGAGGCGGTGCGACGAGGTCACGCGCCAGTCGCGCCCCAGCAGTTCGGCGAGGAGGGTCGCGCTGGTGAACAGCACGATGTTCCGGCCCGGGCACTCAGCCGGTCCACGGCTGAACGGGGCGATCGTCCAGTCCGCGTCGGCACGTCCGTCCAGCCAGATCTCCGGCTCGAACCGGTCGGCGTACGGCAGATGCCGGGCGTCGCGGTGGAAGTACGAGCTGTAGAAGATCACAGCGGTGCCCGCGGGGACGGTGCGGCCTCCGGGCCAGCGCGTCTCCTCGGTGGTGTCGCGCAGGATCGCCAGGGACGTGGGCCACAGCCGCTGGGACTCCAGCACGCAGGCCTTGAGATACGCGTGGTCGGTGCGGGCCCTGGCCGCCTGCCGGGGATGCCGGGCGAGCAGACCGAGCGCGAGGTAGGCACCGATCGGTGCGGCGTCGAAGGCGAAGAACCAGTGCTGCATCTGGGCCACGGGGTCGGTGCCGGCGGTGGCGGGGGTGGCGGGGGTGGCGCGCACCGCACGGGCCAGGCCGCCCGGTTCGGGCAGGTCGAGGTAGCGCCGCGACCGGACGAACAACTCCTCGCGCAGACGGTGGCGCCTGCGGTGCAGCATGAACCAGTTGCCGTCGGCGCGTAGTTTGTCGCGCAGTTCGGTGATGCGCTCGTCGCTGCGGGCCGTGTCACCGAACACGACACGGCGCACGATGCGCTGGTACACCTCGTGGAACTTCTTCCAGGTGAGGTCGCCGTATGCCCGCAACGGCCGGGCCTCTTCCGTGATCGCCGCCAGGAAGGCGTCCTGGAACCGGTGCTCGGCGGCGGGGTGGTCCAGCGCGGCCTCGTTGAACCTGCGCCTGCCCTCCCGGGCGCCGTCCGCGGTGATCAGCACCCCGTTCGGTTCGAAGTGGGACAGGGCCGCCACTTTCTCCTTGTTGGCGGCGGTGAACGCCGCCCCGGTGCCGCCCAGCACCCGGTGGACGTCCTCGGCGGAAAGGAGGACGAGGCCCTTGCGCCAGAGGAGAGTGACGAGCACCGGCCCCGGGCCGTACTTCTCCCGCAGCCGGTCCAGGCTCCGGCAGGCCCACGCGTTGCTGTCCACCGCGGCCGCCAGCCGGACGGCCAGGGGACGGCGGATGACGGGCCCCTGGGCGAGGTTGGGGACCGTGCACAGCAGGCACAACCGAAGCGCTTCGCTGCGACTTGCCTGAGTGAGCGCGTACGGCATGACGGCACCTCCCTGCTCCCGTCAGCTCCGCAGTGAGGCTGCCCGGCACCCCCGTCGTCATCCGCCGAGCCGGACGGGGTCACCCGAACGGGTGAGTGCGGGGGTGTCGGCCCGGCGCATGGCGGTAGGGCTGGGCAAGGAACATCCGACGGAACCTGGCCACCCGCGTTCACCAGAAAGTGCGGCCTGCAGGGACCACATCCCATAAATTCCGATGGACAGGGAATGCATGGAATCAGCCCGAGTTGGACCGCTTCGCCAACTGATACTCAATCAGTAACGTTCAGGATCCGTTCAAACGCAATCAGGGAGTTCCTCATGGTGATCCGGCGTCAGCGCTGGCCAATGGCACTGGTGGTCGTGGCATGCGCGATGAGCACCGCCCTGTCCGGGTGCGGCAAGGGCGACGACAAGGGAGCGAGCTTCTCTCCGTCGAATGCGACGCGCTCCCCCGCTTCCTCCCAGCCGGACAGCGGCAAGGGCGGGCGGGACGTTCTGCCCGGGCTGCCGTCAGCCGATCAGGCACAGCAGCAACTGGCACAGCTGAAGGTGGCCAAGTGGCGGCCGATGAGCGGCTACAGCCGCGCCAAGTTCCCGCACTGGGCTGCACCTCCCCCGCCTCGGGGTACTTCCTCCCCGCGCAGTCGGTCATCGCCGGCCACGCCATGGAGTACGGCGCCGGGTACTTCTGGGACGGCTTGATGTCGTTCTCCAGCGCCGCGGCCGCCACGACGGGCTTGAAGACCGAGCCGGTCGGGAACCCCAGCCCGCCGCCCATACGGGTGCCGACCGACAGGTCGATCTGCGTCTGGTGGGATCCCACGCCGTAGTCGCGGCTCTGCCCCATCGCCACGATCCGCCCGGTGCCCGGCTGGACCACGGCCATCGCAGTCGCGGCCCGGTCGGTGGTGAGCACATGCGAGGTGACCGAACGCCGGAGCGCCTGCTGCGCCTTGGGGACCAGCGTGGTGTGGATCTCCAGGCCGCCCTGCCGCCACAGGGCCTGCCGCTGGGCGGCCGTCCTGCCGAACGCCGGGTCGCCGAGGACCACTTGCCGTACGTAGTCGCAGAAGAACCCGGCGCCGTCGGACGCCGCGGCGCAGCCCTGCCGCGGGGCGCTGACGTGCAGCCCGAGCGGCGTGGAGATCGCCTGCCGGGACTGGTCCCGGGTGATGGTGCCGTAGCCGGCCATCGCCCGCAGCACCGTGTCGCGGCGTTCCTTGGCGAGACGGGGGGAGGTGACCGGGTCGTAGGCCGTGGGCGACTGGACGAGTCCGGCCAGAAGTGCGGCCTGGGGAAGGGAGAGGTCGGCGGCGTGCACGCTGAAGTACCGCTCCGCCGCCGCCTCCACGCCGTACGCCTGCTCGCCGAAGAAGGCGATGTTGAGGTAGCCGGTGAGGATCTCGTCCTTGGAGAGCTTCTTCTCCAGCGCCACCGCGTACCGCAGCTCCCGGACCTTGCGGGCGAGGGTCTGGCTCTGGGCCTGCCGCACGGCCCTGGCGTCGTCCCCGGCCGCCTCGACGAGGACGTTCTTCACGTACTGCTGGGTCAGGGTGGAGGCGCCCTGGGCGACGCGGCCGCTGCCCGCGTCGGTGCGCAGGGCCCGGAGCACCCCCTTGAGGTCGAGGGCGCCGTGCTGGTAGAAGCGGTGGTCCTCGATGTCGACGGTGGCCTTGCGCATCACGGGGGCGATCCGGTCGCCGGGTACGACGGTGCGGTCGCGGGAGTAGACGGCGGTTATCAGGCCGCCGTCGGCGTCGTAGATACGGGTGGACTGGGCGAGGGCCGAGGTCTTCAGGGCGGCCGGCAGGTCGTTGAAGTCCCCCACCGTGGTCTTGGTGTACGCCCCCAGGGGGCCCACGACGGGCAGGGCGACACCGGCGACGAGGAATCCCGCCAGGACGGCGAGGCCCACGAACTGAATGGCGCGGCGTGGCCGCGGCACGGGCGACATGAGAGGAACCGTACGCGGAAAGTCTGAGAATTCCCTCAACTGCCTGTATATCAGGGGTAATTAGCGTCCTACCGGCCTGCGCACCGAGCACAGGCCGGCCGAGCGGAGGTCCCACAATCAGGATGGCCGTACCGACCTTGCGTTATGCCCCGGAAGTTTGTGCGGTCAGCCGCGGAGGAGACCGGCCGCCCGGTGTCCGATGACCACGCACGGCGCCATGGTGTTCCCGGAAGTCACGCGGGGCAGCACCGAGGCGTCGGCGATGCGCAGACCTTCCACGCCCCGGACGCGCAGCTCGGAATCGACGACGGCGTCGCCGTCGACGCCTGTCCGGGCCGTCCCGCACGGATGCCAGTAGCTGAAGGCCGCCGTGCGGATGTAGGCGGCGACCTCGGCGTCGGACCCGTTCCCGAGGGCCGTCCGGGATCCCCGGTAGGGGCGCATCGCCTCCGCGTGGGCCATCTCCTCGGCGAACCGGTATGCCTCGACGGCGTCGCGCAGGTCGTCCGGCTCGTCGAAGTAACCGGTCTCGATCACGGGAGCGCTCGCCGGGTCGGCGTCCGCGAGCCTCACCGATCCGCGCGACCGCAGGCTCATGCCCAGCAGGAAGCTGAAGGCGGACTCCGGCTTGCCGTACCGGGCCTCCGCCTCGGGGCTCATGAACGGCATCGCGACGGGATACATGAAGAACTGCGGCAACTCGGCGTGGCCGTCGGCACCCCAGAAGCACACCGCTTGCGCACGCGACGGTGGGGGAAGCTCCCGGGCGCCGGTCTCCCACACGCAGTCGAACATCAGGTGGTCGCCGAGATTGCCGCCCACTCCGGGAAGATCCTCGCGGACGCCGATGCCGAGCGACTCCAGGTGCCGGGCGGGCCCGATCCCCGACTGCATGAGCACCTTGGGCGTCTGCACCGCCCCGAGACTGAGCACGACCTCGCGCGCGGCGCGGAAGCGGACGCGGCGGCCTCCGGTCACGGCCTCGACGCCGACCGCGCGGTCACGCTCGAACACGACCCGGGTGACCAACGTCCCCGTGAGCACCGTCAGGTTGCGCTGCCGACGCCGTGGGGCGACCAGTGCGCGGTAGGGCGAGCGCCGCGTGCCGCCCTCGGCAAACTCGTCCCGGACGGCGCAACCGCTCCCCCGCTCGGCGAGTTCCCCGTTCGGGCTGTCGTAGCGGTCGAGCCCGGCCGACTCCGCTCCCGCGAGCATCGCCGAGAAGAACGGGTGCAGCGGCTGCGCGGGCCGGATGTGCATCGGGCCCGCCGTGCCCCGGCGTTCGAGGTCGGGCTCGCCGCTCCAGGTCTCCAGATCGCGGTAGACGCCGAGCACCGAGCGGTAGTCCCACCATGGGTCCGCGCAGGTCGCGGCCATGTCCTCCCAGTTCCGCCGATGACCGCGCGACCAGGCCCCGGCGTTGATGCTCGAACCGCCTCCGAGCCCCTTGCCCATCGCGTACTGCAGGCGCCGGCCGTCGATCTGGGCTCCGGGCTCGGTGACATAGTCCCAGTCGCGTTCCGTGCCGAGATTCTCCAGCCACCGGTCGGGGTCGGAGACCCGATCGTCGACGTCGTCAGGTCCCGCCTCCAGAAGCAGCACCCGCAGGTTCTCGTCGGCCGCGAGCATCCCCGCGGCGGTCGACCCCGCCGGGCCCGCGCCACACACGATGATGTCGAACTCTTCGGCAGCCGCCGCGCCCTGGTCAGTGGCACGTCCGGCCTCTGTCCACTGTCGACGCTCGTCCACGTTGCCCACTCCTCTGACGATTGCCTTCCCGGCCCAGCAACTGCGCGCATCAGCAGGGCCCGACACCCACGGGATGACGCACTGTCAGAACGCCATCACGGGACGCGAGCCCGAGCTTCACCTCCCACAAGGGCGGTTCTTGGCCCTGCCGTTGGGCCGGGTCGGACCGTCCAGGATAGGCGTGGGCCCGGCCTCCGGGGCCGGCGTGGCTCTTTTTCCCCCACCGGGCATGGCCCGAGGCGGGACCCAAAAGGCTGCGGCACTGTGAGTACCACCACGACGCGCCCCCCGGACCGGATGCCGGGCAGTCCACAGGCAGGCGGCCTCGGCCAGACCGCAGGCCCCGCACGGAGCCCCCTCGCATCCCGGATGCCCGGGCCCTGACGTGCCACGACGGCGACAGCGAGGGAAGGTGGAGGCAGAGGCCGGCCCGGACCGACGGCCGGTCCGGCAGGCGGCTGAGGCGGTGAGCGCGATGGAACATCCCGTGATCGTGGGTGTCGACGGGTCCGACAACAGTCTCGCCGCCCTTGACTGGGCCGCAGAGGAAGCGGTCCGCCTTCGACTACCCCTTCGCGTGGTCTACGCCTCTCTGTGGGAGCGCTACGAAGGATCAGCCCCCTCGTTCACTGATGAACAGCCGACCGAAGAGGTCATGGCCCAGCACATCATCGCCACGGCCGGGCAGCGAGCCCGGCAACTCTTCCCCGGCCTGACCGTGGACGCCGTCACGGTCCCCGACGACGCCGTGGAAGCGCTCACCAGGGAGTCGCACAGCGCCGCCGCCGTGGTGATCGGCTGCTCCGGGCGAGGAGCCGTCAAGGAGTTCCTGCTGGGCTCGGTGAGCATCGCGGTGGCAGGCCGTGCCCATGGCCCGGTCGTCGTCGTGCGCGGCGAGGACCGGAACGTCAAGGGCACGAGCCACCGGGTCGTCGTCGGTGTGGGTCAGGCGGACGAGGCCACCACCGCCGTGCTCTTCGCCCTGCGCGAGGCAGAGGCACGCGGGTGCGAGCTGCAGGCCGTGCGCGCCTGGCGCAGCCCCCAGCAGCCCACCGACGTCCTGGCCGTGCTGGACGCCACCCCGCCGGCGTACGAGGAACAGGCCCACTCGGTCCTGGACGATGCGCTGACGGAGGCAATGGCCGCGCACCCGGGCGTCCCCGTCACCCGTACGGTGGTGGAAGGCCCGCCGCACCGGGTGCTGCTCTGGTCGGCCGCCGACGCCGACCTGCTGGTCCTCGGTGCCACCCGGCGCCATGACGGATCCAGACTGCACCTGGGCCGGGTCGGCCACACGGCTCTGCACCACGCGGCCTGCCCGGTGGCAGTGGTGCCCCACCGGTGAGCGCGTTCCCCCGCGGTAGGCCGACCCGCCCAGGCAGGCACACCCCCGCAACCGGTCGCGCCGTCCTCGGCCCCGTCCGGCTCCACCACGTAAGCCTCCACAGTCGGGCCCGCCACTGCCCCGGCAGCCCGCCCACTCACCACGTGCCCCAGGTTCGGATCCTCGAAGCCATTCGCCACGCACACCGCCGCGTCCGCCTGCGCGACGCCCCACAGCAGCGGTCGTGAACCGCAGCCGTCCGCGCCTCCGACACCGCCGCGCGCAAGACCTGCCGATGTCATGTCAGCTGTCTATCGGCGGTAGCGGTGATCTGTCGGTGAGTTGTCAACGGCTGCCGGGACATTGGAGCCGGTCGGCCCGGGACATCAACGGCACCGGCCACCGGAACCGCATCGCCTCGGCTTACGGAAACGGCCCCAGTCGTGACCCGCCGGGTGTGCGCCCAGCAAACCACGATCAAGAAGGAATCCCACCATGACGACTGACATCACGATCATCGGCGCCGGGCTCGGCGGCCTCACGCTCGCCCGCGTCCTGCACGTCCACGGAATACCGGCCACGGTCTACGAGGCAGAGCCCTCCCCGACTGCGCGTTCGCAGGGCGGGATGCTCGACATACACGACTACAACGGGCAACTCGCCATCGAAGCGGCGGGCTTGATGGACGAGTTCCGTGGCCTCGTCCTGGAGGGCCGTCAGGCGATGCGGGTCCTCGACCGGGACGGGACCGTCCTGTTCGACGAGGCCGACGACGGCACGGGCGGCCGCCCCGAGGTGCAGCGCGGCGAGCTGCGGCAGATCCTGCTCGACTCGCTGCCCGCCGGCACCGTCCGGTGGGGGCACAAGGTCTCAAGCACCCGCGCCCTGGGTGGGGGCCGTCACCAGGTGGTCTTCGCCGACGGCACCAGCCTCGTCACGAGCCTGCTGGCCGGCGCGGACGGCGCGTGGTCACGGGTCCGTCCGCTGCTCTCCACCGCCACACCCGGGTACATCGGCAAGTCCGTCGTCGAGACCTACCTGTTCGACGCCGGCACCCGGCACCCCGCCACCGCGAAGGCGGTCGGCGGCGGATCGATGATCGCGCCCACGCCGGGCAGGGAGATCTTCGCCCACCGGGAAAGGGACGACACCCTTCACGCCTACGTGGGGCTGACCGAGCCCCAGGAGTGGTTCGCCGCCATCGACTTCACCGATCCCGCCGTGGCCACCGCGCGGATCGCGGAGGAGTTCGACGGCTGGGCGCCGGAGCTCACCGCGCTGATCGCCGACAGCGACACCGCGCCGGTCCTGCGTCCCCTGTACGTCCTGCCGACCGGGCACCGGTGGGACCGGGTCCCGGGGGTGACCCTGCTCGGCGACGCCGCCCACCTCTCGGCCCAGAACGGCGAAGGCGCCAACCTCGCCATGCTCGACGGCGCCGAACTCGGCAAGGCCCTGGCCGCGCACCCCGATGACGTGGAGGCCGCGCTCACCTCGTACGAGCAGGCCATGTTCCCCCGCAGCGCCGAGGCCGCCGCTTTCGGAGGTGCCGAGGCATTCGGGGCCGACGCCGACAACACGGCCCACGGCCTGATCGCCGCGTTCACCCGACACGAGCAGGCCCGGTAGGAAGCCACCGGGAACCGCGGCCTCCAAGGGCACGGCAGGCCCGAATCGCTGTCCTTCAGGCTCAGGGGAATAGTCGCGTCCGGTACGGCCGTTGGGACGGACATGCGAGCTATGGGATTCAAGGAGTTCGGCGGGCCCGAGGTACTGCACGTCCTGGACCTCCCGGAACCGGAGGCCGGGCCGGGCGAGGTACGCATCCGGGTGCGCGCGGCGGCGGTCAACCCGACCGACACACTCCGCCGCAACGGCACCTCGTCCGCGCGCTACAAGGACGTGCCGCCACCGTACGTGCCAGGCATGGACGCGGCCGGGGTGCTCGACCAGATCGGCGAAGGCGTCTCGACCGACCTGCGGATCGGCGAACATGTGATGGCCGTCGTGGTGCCGGACGGCGCCCACGGCGCCTATGCGGAACGGATCGTCGTCCCCGCCGAATCCGTCGTCAGGATCCCCGCGGGCACGACCGACGCCGAGGCCGCGTCCCTCCCGATGAACGGCCTGACCGTGCGCCTGGCGCTCGACGTGCTCGGCCTCGCCCCGGGCTGCACCGTCGCGATCACCGGAGCGGCGGGCGCGGTCGGCGGCTATGCCGTCCAACTGGCCAAAGCGGAGGGGCTCCGCGTGATCGCCGACGCGTCGCCGCGCGACGAGCAGCTCGTCAGGGAACTGGGCGCCGACGTCGTGCTGAAGCGCGGTGACGACTTCCCCCAGCGGATCCGCGCAGCCGTACCCGACGGCGTCGACGGACTCATCGACGGCGCGCTCTTCGACCGGCGCGCGCTCCCGGCGGTCCGGGACGGCGGCCGGATCGCGACGCTGCGGAATTTCTCCGCGCCGGGAGAACGCGGCATCACCTTCCATCCGGTGATGGTCACCGAATACGCCCGTGAGCACACGAAGCTCGACCGCCTCCGGCAGCAGGTCGAGGACGGCCGACTGACGCTGCGCATCGCGCAGCTCCTGCCGGCGGAACAAGCCGCCGAAGCCCACCGGATTCTGGAAGCGGGCGGCGTCCGGGGGCGACTGGTCCTCCAGTTCTGACAGCACCGACAGTGCGGGGGGCTTCCCTACGAGGGCGCGCCACCCGCCCCGTCCTACAGTCCGCGCGGTCCGTCGAACTTGATCGTTCAGAAGGGGATTCCCCGGACACAGGACCGCACCACCCAGCCGCAGCGACGGGCCGTGGCCGAGGCCACGGCCCGTCGTCGGGTCATTCGGCGGGCTGAGGAGCAGCGGGAGCGCCGTCCGGAGCCGCGTTGGCACCGGCGGTGCCGCGCAGCGGCACGTGGCGGATCAGCAGCGCGAGTACGACACCGATCACGGCGGCACACGCAGCCCAGGTGAAGGCGACGTCGATGCCGTCGCTGACGGCCTTGGCGAAGGCATGCCGGATGCCTTCGGGCAGGGCGCGCAGGGCCTCGGGAGTCATCTGCCCCACACCGCTCCCGGACTTCACGGCGCCGCCACCACCGGTCGCGGAGGTGAAGGAGTCGGTGAGCTTGTGGGTATAGAGGGCCCCGAGCACGGAGACACCGAGGGAACCGCCCATGTTGCGCAGGAAGGTCGCCGCGCCGGTGGCCGCGCCCATGTCGCGCAGCGGGGCGCTGTTCTGGGCGATGAGCATCGTGGTCTGCATCAGGCAGCCCATGCCGGCGCCGAGGACGACCATGTAGAGCGAGGTGAGGGTGCGCGAGGTGTCGGGGCCCATGGTGGCGAACAGGAAGAGGCCGACGGTCATGAGCACGCTGCCGACGATCGGCAGGGCGCGGTAGCGGCCGGTGCGGCCGATCAGGGCGCCGCCGCCGAGGGAGAACACCATCGCGGCCATCATCATGGGCATCAGCAGCAGGCCGCTGTTGGTCGCGGAGGATCCCTGGACGAACTGCTGGAACTGCGGCAGGAAGGTCACCCCGCCGAACATGGCGAAGCCGACGACGAAACTCAGGGCTCCGGCGAGGCTGAAGTTGCGGTTGGCGAAGACCGACAGCGGCATGACCGGCTCGGCGGCACGGCGTTCGACCAGGACGAAGGCCGCGAACGCCAGCACGGTCACCACGGCCAGCCCGATGATCATCGTCGAGCCCCAGTCGTACTCGGTGCCGCCCCAACTGGTGATCAGGACCAGCGTGGTGATCCAGACCGTCAGCAGCGCGGCGCCGGTCCAGTCGATGCGCACCCGACCGGACGTGTTGCGGGGCAGCTTGGCCAGGACGAACCAGCACACCAGCAGGGCGATGACGCCCAGCGGCAAGTTGACGTAGAAGGCCCAGCGCCAGTTGAGGTGGTCGGTGATGAAGCCGCCGGCCAGCGGGCCGCCGATCATGGCGACCGGCATGACCGCCATCATCACGCCTTGGTACTTGCTGCGGTCCCGGGGCGGGATGATGTCGGCCACGACCGCCATGACACCGACCATCAGGCCACCCGCGCCCAGGCCCTGGAGCGCGCGGAACCCGATCAGCTCGCCCATGTTCTGCGATATGCCGCAGAGCGCGGAGCCGACCAGGAAGATGACGATGGAGGAGATGAAGGTGATTCTCCGTCCGAGGAGGTCACCGAGCTTGCCCCAGATCGGGGTGGCCGCGGTGGAGGCCAGGATGTAGCCGGTGGTCACCCACGCCAGGTGGCCGAGGCCGCCGAGGTCACCCACGATGGTGGGCAGCGCGGGCGCCACGATCATGTTGTCCAGCATGGCGAGCAGCATGGCGATGACCAGGCCGCTCATGGTCATCATGATGTCGCGATGGCTAAAGCGTGGCGGTGCTGTGTCGACGTCGGCAGATGCCGGTGCTGTCTGCGTCACGGCGCATGTGCCTTTCAGCGGAGAAACGGCCGTCCGGACGCGAGAGACGCCCGGACGGATGCATCGAATGGATCAAGTGGAACGGGCCGGGCCGTGCTCGCGCGGGGCGCCTCGTTTACTTACCGGCCGGTTGGTAGATTACTTGCCTTCCGGTAAGTTTGACAAGGTGGGTCCATCCAACGGTGATCGAACCAGGCGCTCCGGCACACGGCGCCGCACGAAAGGGAAGAGCATGGCAGGAGCGGGGCAGCGGCGAGGCAGCGACACGAAGGCCAGGATCCGCAAGGTGGCCCTCGACCTGTTCACCGAACAGGGCTACGAGTCGACTTCCCTGAGGGAGATCGCCGAACGCCTCGGCATCACCAAGGCCGCCCTCTACTACCACTTCAGCAGCAAAGAGGACATCGTCCGCTCGCTCTTCACCGATTACCTGGAGGCCCTCGACTCCATGGTCACCTGGGCCCAGGAGCAGCCCTCGGAACCGGACCTGCGCGCCAAGGCCGTCGACCGCATGGTCGATCTGCTCACCGGAGAGGGCATGGCCGCCATGCGGTTCGCCGTCGCCAACCAGCGCGTCGTACGCGACCTCGACCCCGACCGGGGCGGCGCTCTCGAGCGCCTGAGCGAACTCTTCAAGACCCTCGCCGGACCCGATGTCTCGGTGGACGAAGAACTCCGCCTGCGCACCGCACTGTTGAGCGTCAACATAGTGTTGATCGCCTCGCGGGGGCTGGACGTATCCGACGAGAAGATCATCTCTGTCGCCCGCGACATCGCCCACCAGCTGGTCCCCACAGCCGGTTCCACCGGCCACCACACCGCGGCCGACCACAGCTGACGCCGGGCCGCGCGATACAGGCGGCGAGCGGGCCTCCCGGACGGTTCGGCCCGTGGAGGATCCCGTAGAGCACCCCCAACGCATCATGGGTGGGCCCGGTCCGCAGATGGACCGGGCTCACCAGGAGCCGGTCGATGAAGACCGGTTCGCATTCCGGCCCGGCCCCCGCCTCCACCGACCAAGATCGATCGCTGGTCGGTTCGTTAGGGTCGGAGGCGTGACGACGACACCCCTTACCGACAGCGCCTTCGACTCGCTCCGCCTCGACGCCGTGCCCGACCAGGAGGCGTTGCGCCGGGTGTACGAACTCCCCGGCGGCGCGGCCATGCGCAAGCAGATGACCGAACTCACCGACCAGACCCGGCAGCTGATCGGCTGCTCATCGCTGGTCCTGATCGCCAGCGCGGACGCCGAGGGCAACTGCGACGTCTCGCCGCGCGGTGGCCCCGCCGGGTTCGTCTCCGTCCTGGACGCACGGACGCTGGCGATACCGGACGCGACCGGCAACAAGCGGCTGGACACTCTGCAGAACGTCATCGCCACCGGACGGGCCGGGCTGCTGTTCATCATCCCCGGGCGGACCACCACCCTGCGGGTGAACGGCCGGGCTGTCGTCTCCACCCGCCCGGATCTGCTGTCACAGCTCACCGCCGTGGGAAAGCCGCCGGCCAGTGCGCTGGTGCTGGGGATCGAGGAGGTCTACCCGCACTGCCCCAAGTCGCTGCTGCGCAGCGCGGCCTGGAAGCCGGAGCAGTGGCTGCCGGCGGACGCCCAGCCGACCTCGGCCGAGGTGACGCTGGCTCAACTGCGGATGCCGGAGCTGACGATCACCGACATCGAGCAGGCCGAGGCGGACTCTCTGAAGTACCGGTACGAGTGACGGACCGAGGCGAAGGGGACACCTCCCTGCTCGAGCGAAGCCGGGAGCTTGGGGGCGCGTGCCGGGCGTCGCGACGGAGCGAACGTCGCCCGCCGGGGCACTAGCGTGTGGCGAGCCGCTCCAGCAGGGCGGCACTCCGCGCAAGCAACGCCCGCTCCTCGTCGGTGAGTTCGGCCTCGATGGCCTGCGCGAGCCAACCGGCCCTGCGGCTGCGCTCCGCTTCGAGCGCGGCCCGGCCTGCGTCCGACAGCTCGACCAGCGACTTGCGGCCGTCCGTGGGGTGCGCCCGGCGCGTGATCAGGTCCTGTTCCATGAGCAGCCCCACCGCCCGAGCCATCGACTGAGGGCGTACGCGCTGGTCGGCGGCGAGGTCGCTGGTGGTCATGGGGCCGTTGCGGTCGAGTGCGCCGAGCACGGCGGCCTGGCCCAGCGGGATGCGGTCCTCGTGCTTGACGCGCCGCGTGAGCTTGCCCATCGCGGTGCGCAGTTCAGTGGCGATGATGGCGGCTTCCGAGGTGGGCACAGGGCACTTTACCCCGTTGGTCAGCAAAGCTGCGCACCCGACCTGCACAGCAATGCTGTACAGCAAAACTGCGCAGCATTGCTGTAGAGTTTGGCGTTGTCGGGCTCAGCGCCAGTGTTGTCGCAGCCGGGCCACGGCATACGACAACGGGAAGGACCTCCCATGTCCGCAAAGGCAGTCGGCACCGTCAACACCGCCATCGAGACCGTCACCGCCCGCCGGATCATCGACAGCCGGGGCAACCCCACGGTCGAGGTCGACGTCGTCCTGGCGGACGGGTCCCCGGGGCGCGCGGCTGTCCCCTCCGGCGCCTCCACCGGCGCCCGGGAGGCCGTGGAACTGCGCGACGGAGACTCCGCGCGCTGGCACGGCAAGGGCGTCGACCGCGCGGTGGCCCACGTCAACGGGGAGATCGCGGCGTCCGTGCGCGGCCGGGACGCGGCGGACCAGGCCGGTCTCGACGCCGCGCTGGTCGCCCTCGACGGCACCGCCACGAAGTCCCGGCTCGGCGCCAACGCGATCCTCGGCGTCTCCCTCGCCACCGCCAAGGCCGCCGCGGCGGCCCACCGCCAGCCCCTCTACCGCTACCTCGGCGGCGCCGACGCCCACCTCCTGCCGCTGCCGATGATGAACATCGTCAACGGCGGTGCCCACGCCGACAACCCGCTGGACTTCCAGGAGTTCATGATCGCTCCCGTGGGCGCGGACACCTTCGCCGAAGCCGTCCGCATGGGCAGCGAGGTCTTCCACACCCTGCGCCGCGATCTGCTGGCCGCCGGGCACTCCACGGGCGTCGGCGACGAGGGTGGCTTCGCGCCCGCGCTGCGTACCGCCGAGGAGGCGCTCGACTTCGTGATGGCCGCCATCGAGCGCACCGGCTACCGCCCCGGCGCGGACATCGGCCTGGTCATGGACCCGGCGTCGTCGGAGTTCTTCCGCGACGGGGTGTACGACTACACGGGCGAGGGGGTGCGCCGTACCCCCTCCGAGAACGCCGACTACCTGGCCAAGCTCATCGACGCCTACCCGGTCGTCTCCATCGAGGACCCGATGGCGGAGAACGACCTGGACGGCTGGCGCGAGCTGACCACCCGCGTCGGCGACCGCTGCCAGCTCACCGGCGACGACGTGTTCTGCACCAACGAGACGCTGCTGCGCGAGGGAATCCGCACCGGCGTCGGCAACTCGGTCCTGGTGAAGGTCAACCAGATCGGAACCCTGACCGAGGCGCTGGCCGCGGTGGCCACGGCCCACCAGGCGGGCTGGACGGCTGTCATGTCGCACCGCTCGGGCGAGACGGAGGACACCACCATCGCGGATCTGGCGGTGGCGACCGGCTGCGGTCAGATCAAGACCGGATCGCTCTCCCGCTCCGACCGCACGGCGAAGTACAACCAACTGATCCGGATCGAAGAGGAGCTCGGCGACTCGGCGCGCTTCGCGGGCCGCTCCGCACTGCGTCGGGCGTGAACAGCAGGCAGTGGTAGAGAACGCGGGCCCCGGATTCGATCTGGGGCCCGCTCGCGCGGCCCGGCTGTGCACCGTGCTCTGCCCTGCCCTGTCGGCCGCGCCCAGTCCCGGCCCGGTATCGGTTGCCGTTGCGGGCGACCGATCACCACGGAAGGAATGGGCCAACGGATTGTCATGAACCCTTAAAGGACCTTCGCGGGGCGCTGCCAGGGATCACTCTTCTGTTCGTCGAATGCCAGGACGCCGAGGCGTGCCGGGCACTTGGGAACCACTGAGTGAAAGACAGGCAAGCACATGAGACGTTCCACTCGAAGCCCCCGTGGTGCAGCGCGATTCGCTGCGGTCCTGACGGCGGCGGCCGCTCTTCTTGCGGGAGGCGTGTTCTCCGCCGAGAGCGCTTCGGCGAACACGAGCCCCGGTGGCTGCCGTAGCGTCGGCTGGGCCTCCGAGCCTGGCGGCGTCCAACTGCTGCCGTGCAGCAGCGGCGACGGAGGCGTGGGCGTGAACGCGACGGTCCACATCAGCAACCCGAATGCGATCGGCATCTTCCCCTGCGCCCAGCTCCTGCAGGTCAACGGGGACGGCAGCACCACCCAGGTAGGTGACTACGGCTGCCTGGGCTCCTGGACTTCGGGGGCGCCCGACCTGGTCAAGGGCCCCATAGGCGTGCACCAGGGCACGTACGTGGTACAGGCCGGATTCTGGGCCACGATCAACGGGCACTACGGCTACTACGGGGCAGCCCAGAGCCAGCGGATCACCGTGTACTGATCCGCTGCGGCAGACCATGGCCACGGGCACGCGGTGACCACCGTTGAGCCCCACCGGCCATGGTCCAGCAGATGGCGGCGCAGCTGGCCGGTGATTGGCCACGGCTCAGCATTGACGGTCGCCGAGGGGTCAGCAGACTGGTCCCCGGCGACCGCCTCCGGAGAGGGCTTGAAGTAGCGACGTACGTTCGCCGGCCACGGCGAGCCGTTCCCGGACGGTCACCTCGCCGTAAAGGCCTATGGCCGCCCAGTCGGTGGGGGTCGGGGCGCATATGTCTTGTTTCCGGTCCCCGACAAACCCGAACTGGCGGCCCTGGTCGATGCCAGGTGGTGCCAGTCCCGGATCTCGCCCTCGGGGAGCGCATCCCCCACACCGGCCCCCGACCCTACTGGCGGATCCGCTCCGCGACGATGCGCATGACCGCCTCGGCGTGGCTGTTGAGGTAGAAGTGGCCCCCCTCGAAAACGTGCATGTCGAAGCGGCCGCGCGTGTGGTTCTTCCAGCGCAGGCATTCCTCGTGGGTCGCCTGGGGGTCCTCGTCGCCGAACAGGACTACCACCGGGCAGTCGACGGCGGCGTCCGGCGGTCGGCAGCGGTACGTCTCCACCGCCTTGTAGTCGCCACGAAGGATGGGGAGGATCATCTCGAGGAGCTCCGGGTCTTCGAGTATCCCCGCGTCGGTGGCGTCCAAGCGCTGCATCTCGGTGATGAGGGCCCGGTCGCCGGACCGGTGCAGGAACTCGTCGCGGACGGACGAGGGGGAAGGCCTGCTGGACTCGAAAAGGACCGCGGGCGCGACTCCCCTCTCCTCCAACCGCCTCACGGTCTCAAAGGCGACCGCCGCTCCCATGCTGTGGCCGAACAGGGCGAGGGGCCGGTCGGCAAGCGGCAGCAACTCGGGGATGATGCGGTCGGCGAGCGCCCCGATGTCCTCGACGCATGGCTCGTGGCGACGGTCCTGACGGCTGGGGTACTGGACCGCCAGGACGTCGAGTTCCGGTGACAACCGCCTGGAGACAGGCACGTAGTACGAGGCCGAGCCGCCCGCGTGCGGGAAGCAGACGAGACGGGCGCGGGGGGACGGCGCGATCTGGTATCGCCGCAGCCATACGCCGGAGCCTGAGCCGCCGCCAGTGCCGATGCCGGTGCCTGAACTCGTGCCAGTGGTCGTTGCCTTCATGTGGGGCGGCCGGTCTTCCATTCACAATCCCTCCTCGGCGCTTCGCGTTCGTGTCGTTCCCGCTCCTGATCGCTACCCCCCGGTCCGCTGCATCAGCGTGTCGACCCGCCTGGCCAACTGGTGCAGTCGCGGGCACTCGTAGAAGGAGTTCAGCGGGACGTCGACGCCGAAGCCGGCCATGACGGCTTCCCGGACCCGAGGCACCGTCAGGGAATCGCCGCCGAGCGCGAAGAAGTCCGCGTCCCGCCCCTGCGGCTGGACGGCGAGGATCTGCGACCAGATGAGCGCCAGCTGCCTCTCGGTCGCACTGCCCAGGGCGACATCGGCCCCGCCGGGCCCCTCGGCATCGAATACCACGACGGGCAGCCGCTTCCGGTCGATCTTTCCGGACGTCGTGAGCGGCATCTGGTCGAGCACGACGAAACGCGCCGGCACCATGTTCCGCGGCAGCCGTCGCGCGAGCGTCGCCTTGAGCCGGTCCGGCGACACCGGGGCACCGGGGCTGAGTTGGACGTAGGCCACCAGTTGCGAGCGCCCCTCGTCGACTTCCCTCTCGACGACCCCGGCGTGTACGACGCCCGACACGTCCAGCAGGGCGGCCTCGATCTCGCCCAGTTCCACCCGCACGCCGCGGATCTTGATCTGGTGGTCCACCCGCCGGTGGAAGACCAGCTCGCCATCGGCCGTCCTGCGGGCCAGATCGCCCGTCCGGTAGATCTGGAACCCGGGTTCGCCGCGCGGGTCGGGGAAGAAGGCCGAGGCGGTCAACTCGGGGTTGTTGAGGTAGCCGGGAGCCAGGAACCGGCTGCGCACCCACACCTCGCCGAGCTCTCCATCGGCCACCTCGTCGCCGTCGGCGGTGCGCAACGCCACCTCCCGTCCCGGCAGGGCACGGCCGACCGGCACCGTCGGCGAGTGCTCGTCGTCCGGGGTGACCAGGTGGAAGGTGGCCAGGATGTTCTCGGTCTGGCCGTACATGTTGTAGATGTCGGCCCGCGGGAAGGTGGCGCGCAGCTTGGCGACCAGTGCCGGCCGCAGTTCCTCGCCCGAGACGGTGAGCACCCGCACGTGGTCGAGCGCACCCGCGCCGGTGCTGTCCACGGCGTCGGTGAGCGCGCGGTAGAGGCTGGGTGGTGATACGCGCCAAGTCCCCACGCACCACCCGCCCGGCGCCCGAGACGTCCCGCCCGGCGGACCTGGTGAACCGTCAGTTCACCGCCACCGCAC